>CAYPHE010000003.1:0-36007 GCA_964410075.1 uncultured Polaribacter sp. | reverse complement strand
GTAATTATCAAATTACAGCAAGTAATGGAGACATTATAATGTTTACTTATATAGGCTACAAAACTTTTGAAGTTACTTACTCAGGGCAATCACCTTTAGATGTAAAACTTTCTGAAGATACTGCTAAACTAGATGAAGTGGTAGTTATTGGGTATGGAAGTGTAAAACGAAAAGATTTAACAGGTGCTGTAGCTTCCATTGGAAGCGATGGAATTGTTGAACAACGAAAAACAGATGTAGCTCAAGCTTTACAGGGTCGATTGGCTGGTGTAGATGTTAGAACTTTAAACAATAAACCAGGAGCTCCTTTATCTATAGTTATTCGTGGTAACGGTGCTATAAGAAATACCAATCAGGGTAATGATGGTATTAACAATAACCCTTTTGCAGATTTGTCTCAACCATTATATGTAGTTGATGGTATTTTCTTTGACAATATTGTTGCTTTAAATCCTGCTGACATTCAGCAAATAGATGTATTGAAGGATGCTTCTTCTACAGCTATTTATGGAGCTAGAGGTGCTAATGGAGTTGTAATTATAACAACAAAAAGCGGTAAAGAAGGAAGAACACGTTTTAACTATGATGCTACCTTTGGAATAAGAAGTGTGGTAAATTCTCCAGACTTTTATAATGGAGATGAGTTTGTTGGTTTTACTAATGATGTAGTTAGAGCTAGAGAATTTGCTAATTTACTTAATGCAGGTCCTGCTACAGTATCAGATTACAATAATATTGTGCCAGATACAACTGTGGAATTTATTGGTACCGAAGAACAAAATAATGCTGCAAATGGAAATTACACAGATTGGATTGGAAGATTTCAAGAAACAGGAATTCAAACAGGACATACTTTATCTGCATCTGGAGGACAAGACGGGCTTGTTTATAATGCATCCATTGGATATTTAAAGGACGAAGGTGTAGTTGGTATAGAAGATTTTGAAAGATATAACCTTTCTGGAGCAATTACTAAAAAGGTTAATGATCAACTAACTTTTGGTGTAAAAACGTATTTGGCTTTTTCTGAAAGAGAAGAAGGAAGTCTTGAATTAATGAGAAGTTCTTTTAGATTATCACCAACAGTAGATCCTTTTAATGATGATGGATCAATAGCATTAATTCCAGATCAACAAGATCAACGTTTTATCAACCCAATTTACGAACAAGAGGGTGCTTGGAGAGTTAATACTAAACGATTTGATATTATTGCTAATGCTTATTTAGAGTATAAGCCTTTAGAATGGTTAAACTTAAAATCACAATTTTCTCCTAGTTTAACTTATAGTAGACTTGGTGAATCAAGAGGGTTGTTAACAAAAGCAGCTAGAAATGAGGCAAATAGAACAAGAGCTATATATGAATCTGCTTCAATTGTAACATATACATGGGATAATATTGCCAATATGAATTTCAATTTAAATGAAGATAATAATTTGAATGCTACTTTAATTACTTCATTATTTCATAGAGAATTTGAAAGAGGAGATATTCAAACAAGAAACCTTAATACAGATAATTTTCTGTTTTTCAATACAGGAGCAGGGTTAGATGTACGTAATTTTAGTAGTGGATATTTAAAAGATAATATAGCTTCTTTTACAGCTAGTTTAAATTATACTTTTAAAGACAAATATATATTAAAATTAACAGGTAGATACGATGGTGCTTCTCGTTTAGCTGTTGGTAATAAGTGGGATTTCTTTCCAACTGCTTCATTAGCTTGGAAATTAACAGAAGAAGATTTTATGGATGATATTAATTGGCTAAATAATGCTAAGGTACGTATTGCTTACGGTCAAACAGGAAATATAGATACTGTTCAACAATACCAATCTTTATCTTTTTTAAATAATGGAACGTATTTATTTGGAGATGATTTATCAAATTCTCAGTTTGTATCTGGTTTAGCAAATAGCGAATTAACTTGGGCTGTTTCTACAGAAACGAATTTAGGTATTGATTTTGGAGTTTTTAATAATAGACTAAACGTAACTTTAGATTATTACAATAAGGTTACTGATGGAAGTTTATTTCCAAGATCTCTACTAAACATATCAGGTTTTAGTCAGGCTATTGGAAATTTTGGAGAGGTAAGAAGTAGAGGTGTTGAGGTAGCTATCGGAACTACTAATATACAAACAGATAATTTTAGATGGCGTACAGATTTCAACTACTCAAGAAATAGAGATGAAATTTTGAAAATTGAAGGAGATTTAGAAGAAGTACCATTTGGACGTCATGGTGTAACTAAAGTTGGTGCAGATCCAGCAGCAGTTTTTTCTTTTGAAAATGATGGTATATGGCAATTAGATGAGTATGCTGAGGCTGCTGTATTTGGAGCAAGGCCAGGGCAATATAAATTTGTAGATCAAAATGGAGACAACGTTATTAATAATGAAGATAAAACGGTAATTGGATCAACTAGTCCAGATTGGATTGCAGGTATGACAAATACTTTTAGTTATAAAAACTTCGAGGCGAGAATACAAATTAACACAAGACAAGGATCAATAGGACATTCAGAATTCTATCAAAATTTTGCACCTTATCAAAATGATGCTGCAAAGTTTAATAAAATAGATTTAGATTATTGGACTCCTAATAATCCAGATGCATCTAGACCTGCGTTAGCTTATGCTCATCCAGGAGAATATTAT
This sequence comes from uncultured Polaribacter sp., assembly GCA_964410075.1. Classification (GTDB taxonomy): domain Bacteria; phylum Bacteroidota; class Bacteroidia; order Flavobacteriales; family Flavobacteriaceae; genus Polaribacter. The sequence continues at coordinate 33,347 of CAYPHE010000003.1, read as the reverse complement.
TATGAAGAATTTAGTTTTGTTAAAATAGCAAATATTGGTTTTTCATATACACTACCTTCAAACTTAACAGATAAATTTAAAATAGGAAATATGAGGTTATCATTAGATCTTCAAAATCCATTTGTATTTACAGATTATGAAGGACCAGATCCAGAAACAGGGTTGCAAAACTCTTACGCTGCTGGTTATTTGACTAAAACAGTGTTGTTTGGATTAAATGTATCATTATAAATATTAAATTGTAAGAAGATGAAATCAATTATTAAAATACAATATGTAATCATAGCTCTAGCGTTAATATTTAATTCATGCGATGAGTATATTGAAGAAGATTTTTATGGCGGTTTAGTTGTAGAAAACTCAATAAACGAAGATAATGCAGATCAATTGGTTGTAGGTGTTTATGCTAATCTTAGAAACCTTTACAAGCAATATAATATTATGTTCTCAGGAACAGATATGTTTACATCTCAAGATGATGTAAGAAGTAATACACCTTTAAACGATTATTTTGGGTTTACGGCAAGTGATGGTAATTCGGCAAATTTCTGGGCAGCCAATTATGCTTTAACCTCAGAAGCTAATACCGTTATTAATCGTTACGAAAACCAAATTTCTTGGAGTGAAGCTTTTTTAGATGACCGAGATTATGGTATTGCTCAAGCAAAGGCTTTAAGAGCACTAGGGTTTTACAATTTAGCGAAGCATTTTGGAGGCATTGTACTTGAGTTGAATGAAACACTTTCTATTCGTACTGATTATGTAAGGTCTTCAGAAGAAGAAACTTTTGCACAAATCATAAAAGATTTAGAAGATGCTATTCCTAATCTTTTAGATAGTCCACAAACAGGTAGATTCTCAAAAAGAGCAGCACAACACTTATTAGCAGATGTTTATTTAACTAGAGCTTACAAGTCTTTTGGAAGCACAGCAGATTTTACAACTGCAGCAAGTTTAGCAGAACAAGCAATAGGATCTTACGATATTAGAAGTCAATCCTACGCTCAAGTATTTGATTATGGTAATCAAGTAAATTCAGAAATATTATTTTCTGTACAATACGGTCCTGGAGGTAATTTTGATGACAGAAATAATTCTAAGCATGGTATCTTTATGAATCCTGTTAATGATTATGTTGGTATTGGTAGAGGTAATCCTTATGGGGCTAATAATACCAGTTTAATGCCAACTCCACGTTTTTACGAATTATTAGCAGATAATGATTCTAGAGATGAAGTTACATTACACAGAGCATTATTTGCAGATGAAGCAGGTGAATTTGTTTCTCCTGTAGGTACAGATAACATTGCCGTTGGAGATACTATAGCTTATTACCCTAAAAACGCTTTGGGTGCTGTAGAGTTAGCAGATAAACTAAACAGATATTGGGTGTATCAACCAGATCAATATTTATTTGGACTTCCAGATAACATTCCAGGAGTAGTTTATCAATATTCTTCAAATGTGCTTAGAACTAATTTTCCAATATTTAAAAAGTTTGATGATATAGGAATTGATGCTGAAAACGGTGGTTCTAGAGATACGTTTGTGTTTAGAGTAGCAGAAACTCACTTAATTGCAGCAGAAGCTTACTTAGGTGCAGGAAACACAGGAGAAGCTTTAAATCATATAAATAGAGTTAGAGAACGTGCTACAGGTGTGGCAAATCATTATACAACTATAACTATTGATACCATTTTAGATGAAAGAGCAATAGAACTAGCAGGAGAAGAAGATAGATGGGCTGTTTTAAAGCGTACTGGCAAATTAGAGGAACGTGTAAATATGTACAATCCACACAATGTAGATCATGGTGCATTTAACTCAAGTACACATTTGGTAAGACCAATTCCTGATAATGAAGTAGGATTATCTGAGGGGTCTTTAGGTCAAAATCCAAATTATTAAAATATTTTCTCATATGTAATATGAACTTTGTGTTACATTATTTTTGAATTAATTGTTTGATTTTAATTTTATAAAGGCAGATGAATTGAGTTGTCTGCCTTTATTTTAAATTTATTATGCGTCGTACTTATTCTATATACTTTATACTTGTTTTGTTAAACTTATTTAGTTGTAAGAAGCAGGATGCTATTGTTTCTTTTGAGAAAGAAATAAATAGTAATGTAAACTATATTAATCCATTTATATGTACTTCAAGTGATCATGGGCAAACAGATGTTGCTGCCAGTGTTCCTTTCGGAATGGTAAAACCATGTCCAGATACAAACCCAATAGCACATTCTGGGTACGACTATAGTGCAGAAGAAATCATTGGTTTTTCAAATACCAGATTTTCTGGTGTTGGATGTAGAGGTGTAGGAGGAAATTTAAGAATATTACCTTTTGTTATTTCAAAAGGAGATTCAATTCCTAAAGGTCTAATATATTCAAAAGAAAGTGAAAAAGCTAAAGCTGGATATTATTCAGTTAATTTAAACAACGGTGTAAAAACACAGCTTACTGCAACTAGGCAAGTAGCATTTCATCAATATACATTTCCAGAATCTAACAATGCTGGATTTATCATAGATTTAGCAAGTAGTTATGCAGGTCACGTATCTCATAGTTATCATGTAGAAAATGGTATTATTAGTGGCAAAATAACAAGCGTTAATGTTTGTAGAAAAGGTAAATACACATTTTACTACGCTATTAGGTTTAATCATGAAGTATCAGAAGTAACTGAAGATGATTCTAAATTAATTTTTAAGTTTTCAACTAAAAATAATCAAGATATTTTATTACGATGTGCTTTGTCGGTTGTTGATGAAAACAGTGCCATTCAAAATTTAAAATTATCAGAAAAATTAAGCTTTCCAGAAGTTAAACAGGAAGCATCTGAATCATGGAACAATCTTATGGATGTTGTTCATGTAGAGACTGAAAATGATACACTAAAGGAATTATTTTATACACATTTGTACCACGCAACACAATCGCCATTTATTATAAACGATAAAAATGGAGTGTTTAGAGGTAGTGATGGTAATCAATACAAATCTAATTCATCGCATTATCACGGTTGGTCTGTATGGGATACGTTTAGAACAAAACTTCCTCTATTTTCATTTTTATATCCAAATAGATATAAAGACATGTTAACGTCTTTAAAAGCATTGTACAAACAAGGAAAACCTGATTGGGCAACTGAAACAGAACCTTTTTTAACCATTAGAACAGAGCATACTATAGCTATTGTATTAGATGCATATCAAAAAGGAATTTTACCATTTCTATTATCAGATATTTATGAAGAAATGAAAGCAGAAGCTGAACATTTACCGTTTAAATCGCCAGATAATGTACTAGAATCGAGTTATGATTTATGGGCGCTTTCAGAAATTTCTAAAATCTTAGGAGAAGATGCAGATGCTAAATTTTATAGAAATAAAGCTTTTGAATACAAAACCCTTTGGAAAGAAAAGTTTTTAACTATGGATGAAAATTCAGATATCATGCATGGAGACGGATTATACGAAGGCACGTTGTGGCAATACCGATGGTTTGTACCTTTTGATATAAATGGAATTCAAACCATGATAGGTGGTAAAGAAGAATTTGAAAATCAATTAGATTATTTCTTTGAAAACGAATTGTTTAACATAGGTAATCAACCCGATATTCAAGTGCCGTATTTGTATAATTACACAAATTCGCCATGGAAAACGCAAAGGTTATTAAATCAATTGTTAAATAAAGAAACGAATAATTGGTACGGAACACACCATAAATTAGAACAACCCATTACGCGTAAAATTTTTACTAATACGCCCAATGGTTATATCAAAGAAATGGATGATGATGCAGGCACTATGTCTTCATGGTACGTATGGTCTACAATGGGGTTATATCCTGTTTTTCCAGGAAGTACTCAGTTGGCATTAACTACACCACAATTTGATAAAATTACTATAAAAACAAATGATAAACCGTTGCAAATAATTGCAAACGGTAGAACATCAAAAAAAATATACATTCAAAAAGTAACTTGGAACGGAGAAGAAATTAATTCAAGTATTATAGATTTTAATTTAATTTCTAAAGGAGGCATTTTACAATTTGAATTAACAGATACCCCCCAATAAAGATTGGGATAAATACAACAAAAAATGACATACAAAGCAAAATGTAATACTTCTGTTTTATATGTTTTTTTACTGATTTCATTTTTTTGGTCATGTAAAAAAATATCCAAAACACCTGCAAATGTCTCTAAAATTGAAGTTGAAAAAGATTACATAAAAAAGACGAACAATAAAGAATATTTAGTTACAAATTATGGTATAGTTGGTAACCACACAATATTAAACACAGTTGCTTTACAAGAATTAATAGATAAAGTTCATAGAGCTAATGGTGGTACTTTAGTATTTCCTAAAGGAGAATACCTTTCTGGTAGTCTTGTAATGAAATCTAATGTAAGCCTTTATTTAAAAGAAGGTGCTGTTTTATTAGGGAGCACAAATCCTTATGATTATAAAGATGTGCCAATGCCAGAACGACCAGAATCTCCAAAAAGAGACGATTACTCGAATATGGCATTTTTAGTAGCCTATAAAGCCAATAATTTTAAAATCTACGGCAAAGGTAAAATAGATGGACAAGGGAGAGCTTTGGCATTAAGTATAGATAGTTTACACCATTCAGGAGAACGTATAGACCTAAAGTATAATTACAGGCGCATGCGTCCCAATGAAACGGCAAGACCTAAATTATTCAGGTTTTCAATGTGCAAAAATGTAGATGTCTTGGATTTAAATCTTCAAAATGGAGCATGCTGGGGACTTTCTTTTGAGTTATGTGAAAAACTAAAATTAGATAATCTTAAAATAGTTAATAGAGCCTTTTGGAATAACGATGGTATGGATATTACCGATTGTAAAAATGTACAAATAACCAATTGTGATGTAGATTCTGCCGACGATGGCATTTGTTTAAAATCGTATTTTCCAAAGTATTATAATGATAGCATATATATTGCAAATTGTACAATTAAAAGTAGTGCAAGTGCATTAAAGTTTGGAACCGCTTCTTACGGTGGATTTAAAAATGTAACTATCGAAAATATTAATGTTTTTGATACATTTCGTTCTGCAATAGCTATTGAAAGTGTTGATGGAGGTGCTATAGAAAACATTAGTGTGTCTAATATTGTTGCTAAAAATACAGGTAATGGTATTTTTATTCGCTTAGGTCATAGAGGTGGAGAGCAACCGGGAACCATAAAAAATGTACATATAAAAGATGTAAAGGTTGAAATACCTTTTGGAAGACCAGATATAAATTACGATTTAAGAGGACCAGAGGTTGATTTTTTCCACAACCCTTTTCCATCTTCAATTGTAGGTATTCCTGGACATAATATAGAAAATGTAATTATAGAAAATATAGATATTACATATCCTGGTAGAGCATCAAAAGGAATGGCTTATGTTCCTTTAAGTAGATTAGAACAAGTGCCTCATAAAATAAAGGATTATCCAGAGTTTTCAATGTTTGGAGAACTGCCTGCTTGGGGATTTTACGTTCGCTATGCAAATGATATTACTTTTAAAAATGTAAATTTAAAACTAGAAAACAAAGATTTTAGACCAGCATTTGTATTTGATGAAGTAAAAGTTTTAAATTTAGAAAACGTGGTTTTACCAGAAACTAATCATAAACAATTTGTATTAAAAGCAACCGATAGTGTCACAAAAGATGATAAATTAAAAACAGCTATTGCTACAACCAAATAAACTAAATGAGATATCATAATTTTTTAATATGCTTCATGTTTTTATCACTTTATAACTGTAAAGATGCTAGCACTCAAACAGTTTTAAATGGGATTGATAAAGAGGTTGATTTTTCAAGTATGGTCTATCCTCAACTAGATACAGAAAATTCTAGATGGTTTTTCTTTTCGTCTGCATGTCGTCCTTTTGGAATGGTAAATTTAAGTCCAGATAACGAAATAGATGGAGCTTGGGGCAGTGGTTATCGTTATAAAACAGATACAATAAAAGGATTTAGCCATATTCATGGTTGGCAAATATCTGGTGTTTCTGTAATGCCAGTTACCTTTTCCGAAGAAAATAAAAATAGCATTTTTACCGATTTCTATTCAAAATTTAGTCATGATAATGAAGTGGTAAAACCAGGTTATCATAGCTTAGAACTTCAACGTTTTAATATTAAAACAGAATTAACAAGTACCAAACGTGTCGGTTTTCATAAATATACATTTCCTGAAAAATCTGAAGCAGGAATCCTATTAAATTTAAATACCGTTTTAGGGCCTAGCGATAATGCAAATGGCATATTAAAACAAATTAACGATAAAGAATTTGTTGGTTCTGTAGTAGCTACGCCAACGCATAGGAGACCAAAAGATTTAAAAGTATATTTCAAAATAGCTTTAAATCAGTCTGTAAATCATCTTCAAAAAGATGAAGAAACAGGGAATTACATATTGCATTTTAATGATTTGAATACGCCGCTTTTAATGAAAGTTGCTATTTCATATACCTCAGAAGAAAATGCCAGTTTGAATATGAAAACAGAATTACCACATTGGGATTTCGATGAAATAGTTTCAGATTCAAAAACCGAATGGAATAGTCTTTTAGGAAGAATAAAAGTTGAAGGGAATACTGAAAAGCAACAAAAGAGATTTTATACAGACTTGTGGCATGCGCTTCAAGGAAGACGAACCATAAGTGATGTAAATGGTGCGTATCCAGATAATACAGGAAAAAGCTTTAGAATAGGGCAATTGCCTTTAAAAGAAGATGGTACGCCTAAGTTTAATCATTATAACTCAGATGCTTTTTGGGGCGCGCAATGGACAATAAATACTTTATGGGGCTTAGTATATCCAGAAATTTATGAAGAATTTACATGGTCTTTATTGCAGTATTACAAAGATGGAGGTTTAGTTGCTAGAGGACCATCAGGAGGAAATTATACTTATGTTATGACGGGAAGTTCGTCCACACCATTTTTTGTGAGTGCCATTCAAAAAGGTATTCTTAAAAATAATTTAGAATATGTTTACGAAGCTTTAAAGAAAAACCATATGCCAAATGGTATTATGGAAAAGGCGGGCTATGAGCATAAAACACAAAAAGGAGGTGGTCTTAAATATTATTTAAAAAATGGTTTTGTGCCGCATCCAAATCCAGAAGGTAAATTTGGAGGGCATCAAGATGGTGCAGGTTTAACTTTAGAATATGCGTATCAAGATTGGACGTTAGCCCAATTGGCATTAAAGTTAGGCAAGAAAGCAGATTACAATTATTTTATGAAGCGTTCTAAAAACTATCAGAATCTATTCAATAAAAAAATAGGGTGGATGCAACCCAAAAATATAAAGGGACAATGGCAAGCCGACTATAGTCCTTACAATTATGAGGAAGGTTTTATAGAAGCCAATGGCGCACAATCCACATGGTTTGTACCTCATAATATTCCAGAATTAGGAGAATTAATGGGAGGAAAAGATGTGGCTGCAGATAAATTGAATACCCAATTTGAAGAAGCAGAAACCTTAAACTTTACCTCTGGAACATCACATGCATCAGAATTACATCCAGAATATAGAAAGATTCCAATAAACTATGGTAATCAACCCTCTATACAAACAGCTTTTGCTTTTCATAAACTGGGCAGACCAGACTTAACACAGTATTGGTCTCGAAAAGTAACATCTACCGTTTTTGGAGGTTTAGCACCATCAACAGGTTATAATGGAGACGAAGACCAAGGATTAATGGGAAGTCTTGCTGTGTTAATGAAAATTGGTTTATTCCAAATAAATGGCGGAACAGATGCAGATGCAGAATATCAAATTGGAAGCCCTATTTTCGATAAAATTTCCATTCAATTGCATCCCGATTATCATTCAGGAAAAACCTTAGAAATTCTAGCTACTGATAATAATGAAGCCAACGTTTTTGTAAAAGAAGCGACCTTTAATGGTAAGTCATTAAAAGAATTAACCTTGTTTCATAAAGACATAACGAGTGGTGGTGTACTTAACATGAAAATGGAAGCCAGAGATAATTAAAGTGTATTATCTTTAGTGTATTAGGATGATATCTATTTTCTTAGAAACTAATCCTTATTTTATTCGTACCATTTTCAGATGCTAATTCTTAAATAAATGACAACAAGAAGAAAATTTATAAAACAAAGTGCTTTGGGTGTTGCTGGACTTACGGCATTAAACTGTTCTGCTTTAGGAGTAGCTCAGAATTTTCAAGCGTATCCTTCCAACAGACCCATTCCTTCTAAAAGAACATTTGTTAGTGATGCTGTTGAAAAAACTATAAAAAATGTAAAAAAAGGTATCAATAATAAAGAATTGGCGTGGATGTTTGAAAACTGTTTTCCAAACACATTAGACACCACAGTAGATTACGAGGTTATAGATAATAAACCAGATACATTTGTTATAACAGGCGATATTGATGCCATGTGGTTACGAGATTCTACAGCTCAAGTTTGGCCATATTTACCTTTGGTTCATAAAGATAAAAAACTAAAAAATCTATTTAAAGGCTTAATAAATAGGCAAACCAAATGCGTGTTGCTAGACCCTTATGCCAATGCATTTTACAAAGATGTTACAAGACCAACAAAATGGAAAGACGATAAACCAACGCTACAGTCAGGTATTCACGAACGTAAATGGGAAATAGACTCTTTATGTTATGCCGTTCGTTTGGCTTACGGATACTATAAAGAAACCGGAGATACTTCTGTTTTTGATGCAGATTGGGATAAGGCCATGCGATTAGCAGTAGAAACCTTAAGAACAGAACAACGCAAAAACGGAACAACACCCTATTATTTTGAACGCGTTAGAAGAAATAAAAACGTTACAGCACCTTTTAGTGGAAAAGGCAGACCAATAAAACCAGTAGGACTCATTTGTTCTGCATTTAGACCATCTGATGACGGCACAATGTACCCCTTTTTAATTCCATCAAACCTGTTTGCAGTAGAGTCTTTAGCACAATTAAGTGAGGTTTATAAAACGGTTTTTAAAGACGATTTGTTTTCTAAAGAATGTGCTTCATTTTCTAGCGAAGTATTACAAGCAGTAAATAAATACGCTATTTCAGAGCATTTACACTATGGTAAAATATATGCCTACGAAATAGATGGTTTTGGTAATAAAGTGTGTATAGACGACCCTAATATTCCATCATTAATCGCCATGAAATATTTGATGAATGAAGCGTTTTACGATTCCGAAGTCTATAAAAATACAAGAGCCTATTTGTTAAGTGATGATAACCCTTATTATTTTAAAGGGAAAGCAGGCGAGGGGCAAGGTGGTCCACATGCAGGTTTAGATACCATTTGGCCTATGGGCATTATTTTAAGAGCTATGACAAGTGATAATGATGAGGAAATAGTTTGGTGTATCAAACAATTGATGAATACGCATAATGGTTCAGGATTTATGCATGAAACCTTTCATAAAGATGATGCTTCTAAATTTTCTAGGTCTTGGTTTGCTTGGGCGAATACCTTATTTGGGGAGCTAATTTTAAAGCTATACAACGAAAAACCAAAACTTTTAAAATCTATTTAAATGAAACAACGGGCTCTTTTATGTCTGATTATTGTTATCTGTTTTGGGTGTGCAAATGAAACACATTTAAAACTGAATGATATTCAGGTTATTGGAAGTCATAATTCATATAAAATAGGTATAGAAAAACCATTGTTAAATTATATTGAAACTATTGATTCTAGCAAAGCAAAATCTTTAGAATATGAGCATATTAGTATTAAAGAACAGCTAAATCTAGGTTTGCGAAATTTAGAATTAGATGTGTTTTACGACCCAAAAGGTGGTCATTTTTCCAATCCGAAAGGTTTAGAAATTGTAAAACAATCTGGAGCTATTCCAATGCCTTATGATGAAGATAATACTTTAGAAGCATCTGGATTTAAATTGTTTCATATTCAAGATATCGACTTTAGAAGTCATCATTTGTTATTCAAAGATTGTTTAAGCGTGATGAAGCAATGGTCGGATGAAAACCCAACACATACACCGATTATCATCTTAATGAATACGAAAGATAAAGCACTACCACAGTTAACAAAACCACTGCCATTTTCAGTCAAAGCCTATCAAGAATTAGATGCTGAAATACGTTCGGTTTTTTCAAAAGACGATTTGATAGTGCCAGATGACGTGCGGAAAGATTTTAATAATTTGGAAGAAGCAGTCCTAAAAAACGGCTGGCCAAAATTAGAAGACTGTAAAGGGAAATTCCTTTTTGTTTTAGATGAAAAAGAACAAAAAAACAAGCTTTACATTAATGGTGATAACACACTAAAAAACCGCGTATTTTTTGTGAATAGTAAAGAAGGAAATCCTGAAGCTGCGTTTAGAATTGTGAATAATCCCATTACCGATTTTGAATATATAAAGCAGTTAGTTGCAAAAGGGTATATGGTGCGCACGCGTGTCGATGCAGGAACTAAAGAAGCTAGAACAAACGATTACACCAAATTTGAAAAAGCAAAAGCATCGGGAGCGCAAGTAATATCTACCGATTATTATAAACCATCAACATTATTTAAATCTGATTTTAAAGTGAAGTTTGATGATGGCACTTATGAAAGGATTAAAAAAGCAGCAGAATACAATGACTAAACTATATAAACTCTTATTTTTAATGTTTTGTCTTTCCGCATGGGGGCAAAATACGGTTCAATTCCCACTGGTTAAAAATGGAGAAATAGCTTCAATACACATTGATAAAAAAGACGCAGAAGTGGTTAGAATTGCTTCTGTAATTTTAGCAAACGATGTAAAAAATGTTTCAGGAAAAACAGTTGCAACTCATCAAAATAAAGCAGCATACCAAATTATAGCAGGCACATTAGGGAAAAGTAAACACATCAATCAATTGGTTACAAAACATAATATTGATGTTTCTCAAATTAAAGGCAAATGGGAAACATATAACATTCAAGTTATAAATAATCCTTCAAAAGGAATAAAAAAAGCATTAGTAATTATCGGTTCAGACCGAAGAGGAACTGCCTACGGACTGTTAGAAATATCTCGAAAGATTGGTGTATCTCCATGGGAATGGTGGGCAGATGTTACACCAGAAAAGCAACAAGAATTAGTTTTAAATATAGAAAACAAGACTTATGGTGCGCCATCAGTAAAATATCGAGGCATTTTTTTAAATGATGAAGATTGGGGCTTACAACGTTGGGCTGCATTAAATTACGAACCTGAAACGGGAGATATTGGCCCCAAAACGTATGCAAAAGTGTTTGAACTTTTATTACGTTTAAGAGCCAATACCATTTGGCCTGCAATGCATAAATGCACAAAGGCATTTTATCATTATCCAGAAAATAAAATAGTTGCCGATAATTATGCCATAGTTATTGGAAGTTCGCATGCAGAACCCATGCTGTGTAATATAAACGCAGAATGGCATCATGAAACTATGGGAGATTATAGATACGATACGAATTCAGAATCCATAAAATCATTATTTAAAAAACGAGCAAAAGAAACGGCAAATTTTGAAGGTATTTATACCGTTGGAATGCGTGGAGAACATGATTCACCTATGATAGTTGGCGAAGATGATACCGATTCTCAAGTAAAATTATTAGAAAAAGTAATAACCGATCAACGCGAAATTCTTAAAGCCAATACAACGCGAGGAATCGCAAAACCACAGGCATTTGTACCTTATAAAGAGGTGCTACATTATTACCAAAGTGGTTTAGACTTGCCCGAAGATATTAGCTTGGTTTGGACAGATGATAATTACGGATACATGCGCCAATTGAGTAATGAACAAGAACAAAAAAGAAGTGGAGGGGCAGGAGTTTATTACCATACCTCGTATTGGGGAAGACCCCACGATTACCTTTGGTTAAATTCTACAAATCCTGTTTTAATGTGGGAGGAAATGACGAAAGCTTATGAGTTTGGGTCTCAAAACATTTGGATTTTAAATTGTGGTGATATCAAACCACACGAATATAATATCGAGTTGTTTTTAGATATGGCTTGGAATATTGATGCTTTTAAAAATGAAGATTCAGTTAGAAAACACCATCTAAATTGGAGTGCTAATGCATTTGGAAAAGAAAACGCAAAGGCTATTACCGATTTGATGTTTCAATATAACCAATTAGCCTTTCAGCGCAGGCCAGAATTTATGGCTTGGAGTAGTGTAGAACCGGTTACCAAATCAGGAGAAACAGAGTTGACACAATATCATTATGGAGATGAAGTTGGTAAGCGCATTCAAGCACATCAAAATTTAATTAGTGATGTAAATGAAATTCAAAAAAACATTCCAGCATACCGAAAAGATGCCTTTTACCAACTAATTCATTATCCCATTACAAGCGCGTCAAATTTAAATCTTAAATGGCTTTACAGTTATAAAAATAAATTTGTTGCAGCTCAAGGAAGAGAAAGTGCTAGCGATTTTGCTACGAAATCTTTTGATGCATTTAAAGCAATTCAAAAAGAAACGGACTATTTTAATAATACGCTTCAAAATGGAAAGTGGAAGCATATTATGACTATGGCGCCAAGGCATTTGCCTGTGTTTGCTGAACCAACGGCAACAATCCCTCTAAAAGAAAAAACGAGTACTTTGGGTATGGCTTTAGAAAGCTATCAAATGGAAGTAAATGATGCGGTTATAAACTCCTATGCCGATGTTTTACCCGTTTTTAATGCATACACCAAAAACAAGTATTACATCGATTTATTTTTAAAAGGAAAAGATGAATTGGAATGGGAAGCAGTGCCTAAAGCAGATTGGATTATAATCTCGAAAACATCAGGAATACTGAATAAAAACCATTTAGAAGAGCGTATTTGGGTAACTATAGATTGGGATAAAGTCCCGAAAGGAGAAAACAGAAAAGAAGCACCTTTGGGGCACGATTATCAACTGATTCCACCAAGTTTTAAAGTAAATTCTGGAATAGATTTTATTTCAAAAGGAAAAACGACTCACATTGGAGTATCTGTTTTTAATCCAAAATTAAAGGAGTTGGAAGATTACAAAGGCTTTGTTGAAGACAAAGGCTTTGTTTCTATAAATGCAGAAAATTTTTCTCGTAAAGTTGATGGGAAAGAAGCAAAGTGGACTGTTTTTAATGGTGTCGGTTATACAGGAAATGTAAGTGTGGCATTACCACGAAAAGCAAATTCTGAAACAGAATTGGAAGCTATAAAACAAAATAGCCCTTTTTTAGAATACGATTTTTATGCGTTTAATTTTGGAGAGGTTGATGTGTTTTTACAAGCCATTCCAACACATGCACCCAATAATAAAACAGGTGTGCGTTGTGCTATAGCTATTGATGATGCAGAACCTGTTATAGTTGATTTTCAAACTTTTGGGAGAAGTGAAGCTTGGAAACAAAATGTATTAAAAAATGCATCCGTACAATCTGTAAAGCAAATTGTAAATACAGCAGGAAAACACAAATTAAAAATTTGGATGGTAGATGCTGGCGTAATGATAGACCAAATTTTAATCGACTTTGGAGGATGGAAAAAATCGTATGCATTTCCTTCAGAAACTAAAATGTAATACCTAAATGTTCAAAAGACTTAGTGTCATTTTTATTGGTTTGCTATTGTTTTCTTGTAATGAGAAGCAAGGAAAAACAGATAAGAGTTTTAAAGTGGCTTTTATGGCAGATGTGCATTTGCAAGATATTTACGGAACGTTTTCAGATAATGAGTATAAAGGTGTTTTAAATTCAGCAACAGGCAAATATACCTTGGCAAGAACCATGCAATCGCAATTGCAATCTACGCGATTATTCAACGAAAACTATTTTGCTTTTTTAGCTGCTTTAGATGATGTAGCGTCTCGTAACATAAAATACGTGGTGCTGCCAGGGGATTTTAGTGACGACGGACAAATGCTGAACATAAAAGGGCTAAAACAAATATTAAAAAAGTATTCAGAAGCGCATGATATCGAGTTTATACTTACAACAGGTAATCATGACCCTGTGCGCCCGTTTTACCAAGAGTCGGGTAAATACGATTTTCTTGGAGAAGGCGGAAAACAACAACCTATTTTTAGTTCCGAAAAAGCGTTTAAAGCTGAAGAAAATCAAGAATTGAACCCCATTTTCACCAAAGATATTGCTAAGTTGGGGTATAAAGAAATACTTTCCGAATTAAAGGATTTTGGCTTTTTTCCAAAGGAAAAAGATGTGTATTGGGAAACACCGTTTTCAGATTATACGTATTCAAATTATCAATTTAATGAGGCAATACAACAGGCCGATTTATTGAACAGAAATTATGAAATTCCGCCTTTTGGCAACAAAATTCCAGATGTAAGTTATTTAGTAGAACCCACGGATGGACTTTGGTTTTTAGCTATTGATGCGAATGTTTATGTGCCAAAGAATTCAAAAAATTATGGTAGTGCAAGTATTGGTTATAATAATGTTTTAACCCATAAAAAACACCTGCTAAATTGGATAAAGACTGTTACGCAACGTGCAGAAAAGTTAAATAAAAAACTAATCGTTTTTAGTCATTATCCAACTGTAGATTTTAACGATGGTGCCTCAGAACATATTCAAAATTTATTAGGAGAAACTAAAATGCAATTGCACAGAGTACCTAAAGAAGTTGTTGCAAAAGCTTTTGTAAATGCTGGTGTAAAAGTCCATTTTGGCGGTCACATGCATATTAACGATACGGGCGTTGCAACTTTTAAAAATGGTAGTTTGGTAAACGTTCAAATTCCATCATTAGCAGCATATATTCCAGCATATAAAATAGCAACTGTATCAGCAAAAGAATTTAAAATAGAAACTATTGTAGTGGATAATGTTCCTAGATTTAGGGAGTTATTTTCCCTTTACAAACAAGAACATCAAAATTTGAAAAAGAATAACTCAAAAACAGTATGGGATTCCGCTATTTTAGAAGCTAAAAGTTATAAAGATTTTACGCAATTTCATTTAAAAGAATTGGTGCGATTACGATTTTTAGAAGAAGATTGGAATATTTCTTTTACCGATTTTCTAGTAGAAGCAACAGGGGAGGATTTACTAAAATTTGCTTCAGAGGATACTAAAAATAATACTGAATTTAAAACTTGGACAGGTTTTGATATGCTTTTTGATTTATATCGATTGCGTTCTGCCGATGCTCTTGCTTTTAGTGATATTGGAGAAAAAAGATTAGATAATTACAAACAAATCATTGAACTGTTTCAGGATAAATTCCAGCATTTAAAAACACCTTCTAATAGACAAAAAGACTTCAATCAGTTTTGTTTCATCTTTAAAAAGTTTTTAAATGGTGAGCCATCTGAAAATTTTGTGATAAATTTAGAGGAGCACAAAATTATAGTTAACTAAATATCGAGCACTAATTTGAAAACGAATAGACTGTTTATATTTTTCATTTTTATTTGTACTTGCATAACAAGTGCTCAAGAACTCGTTTTTGAACATTATAATGAAGTAAATGGACTGTCTCATAACTCAGTAAGATCTATTGTACAAGATAGTAAAGGCTTTTTGTGGATTGGTACATTTGGAGGAGTAAACAGATTTGATGGTTACGATTTTAAAACCTTTGAAGTTAAAGTTGATGATCCTAATTTTCTGAATAGTGATGATATTTTAGAGATTGTTGCAGACAAGCACGATAATCTTTGGATTGCAACAGACTTTGGTTTAACTAAATACAATATTCCAACACACACATTTAAAACGTATCATAGCAATAAAAAAAAGAAGAATGCAATTGTAGGAGATAAAATCAGGTCTATTTTTATTGATAACTCAGATAGACTTTGGGTGGGTACCATGCAAAATGGAATATGTTATTTTAATAAAAAAGAAGAACGTTTTTATAAAGTCAATGCAGATGGAGCTAAGAATATAAGGTCAATTTATCAGACTAGCGATGGTAAAATATGGTTTACAACTTTTAATAAAGGTGTTTTTAGTCTTACCATAGATGAAAATAATAATATATCTAATTTTAAAAATTATAAACTATCTCCAAAAAAAGAAGCGTTTATTAATGATTCGGATGCGTATTTTATTTTAGAAGATAAATTACATGACTTATATGTAGGAACAAAAGATGGATTATATCAATTTGATAATAATGATAATGAGTTTAGCCTGATTCATAAAGATAATTCTGCAGATTATTTTAGATGTTACACTATAGCACCAGACGGAAAATACTGGTTTGGAACACTTAATGGTATTATAGAATGTGAAAGTATTGATGATATAAAAAACAATACATTTAGCCGTTATGTTCCAGATATTAGAAACACAAGCTCTTTAGTAAATAACTATATTCTTTCACTTTTTTTTGATCATTCAGGAATATTATGGATAGGAACTGAAAACGGTTTAGATAAGTTAGATCCTTATGAAAATCAATTTAAAACCATAAAAGCAAATTTTACTACTAGTGGTAACATTCCGGTTATAAGTTGCTTTGCAAAAACATATAATAATAAAGTTTTAGCAGGAACTCACTCTAATGGATTATACATTAAAGATGGAAATCGATTTAGCCAAATACTAAAAAAATATAAAAAAATTAGTAGTATTTATACAACTAATAATGTTGATTTTTTTATTGGATTATGGAATGGAAAAGTTCTGAACTATAACATAAAAACAAACAAACTCAAAGAATTAGATGTTGGTTTTAAATCATCCCCAATATCAACCTTTTATAAGATATCTAACACAAGATTATTAATAGGCTCTGTGGGTGAAGGTTTAATGGAATACGATTTAAATAGAAAAACGTTTTCTAAAATTAATCCAGAACTAAATGCCATGCAAGACATCAATAAAATTGTTCCAGATAGCGAAAATGTTTTATGGCTGGCTACAGAAGAAGGTATTATTAAATATAATATCGTTAACAAAGAAACAAGACATTATAAATCTGAAGAAAATAAAAGAAGATTATCTAGCAATAAAGTAAAAGATATTATTATTGATAGCAAGGGGACAGTATGGGCTGGAACAAGAAAGGGGCTCAATTTCTACGATGCTTCAAGAGATGATTTTTTTGTAAAAGAAGACCCTGTTGAATTAAAAAATAGTTGGATAACAGACATGACTACTGATGTTCACGGTTGTTTATGGCTAAACATGAACTACAATAAAATTGTAAAATATGTTCCTGAAAAAAACGAATACAGATCATTTCATATTAATAACGGTGTGCGTTCTAATCTTATTAATAAACGTGGTTTTTTACAATATGATAATACTAGAATTTATATAGGTGGAGATAAGAATATTATCTATTTTTCTCCCATCGATATAAAGGAAAATACAAATGCCCCTCAACCTTTAATAACAGAATTTAAAATACAAAATAAAGAAGTATTACCAGGCATTGAAATTGATGATCAAATAGTTCTTAATAAAGATTTAAATTATAATAATTCAGTTGAATTAAAATATCGAAATCGCAATTTTTCAATAAAGTTTACAATACCGTCTTATGCCAATGAGCGTTTAAATACATACGAATATAAACTAGAAGGTTTTGATGATACTTGGAATATTACTCCAAGCAATGCAAGAACTATTCAATACACAAATTTATATCCAGGGAATTATATTCTAAAGGTAAAAGGTTCGAATAATAATGGTTATTGGAGCGAAGTATCTACATATAAAATAACCATATCTTCTCCTTTTTGGTTAACATATCAGTTTTTTATTTTGGTACTAATAGTACTTTCAATTTTAATTTATTTTTTAAGAAAACAAATAAAATATCGTATTAAATTAAAGCAAGAACTTTTGCTTGAAAAGGTTAAAAGAGAACGAGATGAAAAATTGAACAATGAAAAGTTACGTTTTTTTACAAACATTTCTCATGAGCTGCGTACACCATTAACGCTTATTTTAGGTCCTGCAAAGCAATTGTTAAAATCACAAGATGAAGAGCATCAATCGAAACATAAAATTGGACTAATTCATCAAAATGCCAACAGACTTTTAAGATTGGTAAATCAAATACTTGATTTTAGAAGAGCAGAAACAGGAGAATTAAAATTAAAAGTTTCTGAAGTTGATGTTATACAGAGTACTAAAAGTATTTTTTATTCTTTTATAGAACTAGCACAATCTAAAGATATAAACTTCAATTTTAATACCGAGGATGATTCAATTATATGTTGGGTAGATATAGATAAGTTGAATAAAATACTTTACAATCTCTTGTCAAACGCCATGAAGTTTACAAACAATCATGGGAATGTAGATTTATTTATTGGTATTGGAGGCAAAAAAAAGAAATCCTTAATCATTGAAGTTAGTGACGACGGTATTGGTATTCCGCTTGAAAGTCAGGAGAAAATATTTTCAAGATTTTACCAAGCTAAAAACAGTATGAAAAGTACCACTGGAACAGGTATAGGCCTTTCCTTAGTTAAAGCTCTAGTCGAAATTCATAAAGGTGCTATAAAGGTAGAAAGTGCTACAAAAAAAGGAAGTGTTTTTACCATAGAATTACCTGTTTATAAAAATGCGTTTACAATAGATGAAATTCAAGAATTAGATAATGAAGACATTCAGAAAGGGACAAATGAAATCATAATTGAGGCACCTTTAGCTTTAAGTAAAACAGGTAATACAAGTTCAAGTTTAAATACAAATATTAAACATAAAATTTTAATAATAGAAGACAACTCTGAACTTCGAAAATATGTAGTAGGCTATTTATCTGAATTTTATACAGTTTATGAAGCAGAAAATGGAAAAGAAGGTTTAGAAATATGTAAAAAGATAAAACCTGCTTTGTGTGTGGTAGATGTTATGATGCCCATTATGGATGGTTTTAAATTTGTGGAAGCTTTAAAAAGTGATGAAAATATAAGTCACGTTGCAGTAATTTTACTTACTGCCTTGGCAGAGAATGAAAATAGAATTAAAGGTTATAAAATTGGAGTAGACGGTTATTTAGTAAAACCTTTTGACCCTACCTTATTAAAATCGAGAATAGACAATGTTATAAAAATTCATTTTGATTTAAAACAACGATTTTCAGGAGTTGCAGAAAGTGATGTTATGACCTTGGCACATTCTCAAATTGATATCGATTTGGTATCTAAAATTAAAGAGGTTATTGAAACTAATTTAAATAAGCCTAATTTGTCTCCAAGTTTTATCTCTGAAGAAATGGCAATGAGTTCTTCTAAACTATATCGAAAAATAAAACAACTCACTGACTTATCTCCCAATGAATTTATAAGAACCATCCGCTTAAAAAAATCAGCAGAACTTTTAAAAACCAAAAACTATAATGTATCTGAAGTTTCAGATATGGTTGGATTTAATGATCCATTATATTTTAGTAGAGTTTTTAAAAAACAGTTTGGTTACGCACCAAGTAAGCTTATTAAGTAAGAGTAAACAAGTATGTTTTATTTTTTTTCTTACTTATTTGAATTAGAGTTATTTAAGTATTAATAAATCCATGAATTTGATTAAAATGTCTGTATAAAAAAGCATTGTACTTCTGATATTTGTAGTTATTAGGAATATTCAAAATAAAACAATAATCCAAATTATGAATAAAAGTAAGACATCTATAGTGCCCAAAAACATGTTAATACCATTTATTCTGGTTACTTCATTATTTGCACTTTGGGGGTTTGCAAATGCTGTAACAGATCCCATGGTACAAGCATTCAAAAAGGTGTTAGAACTATCTAATTCTCAAGCTGCATGGGTTCAAATGGCATTTTATGGAGGTTATTTCTGTATGGCTTTACCAGCAGCAATGTTTATGAGAAAGTATTCTTATAAAACAGGAATTCTAATTGGTTTAGGTTTATACGCTGTAGGTGCTTTATTATTTTATCCAGCTGCTACAACAGAGCAGTTTTGGTTTTTTTGTTTAGGGCTTTATGTACTAACTTTTGGATTGGCATTTTTAGAAACCGCTGCGAACCCTTATGCTCTGGCAATGGGACCAAAAGAAACAGCTACACAACGATTAAATTTAGCACAAGCTTTTAATCCTGTAGGTTTAATACTAGGGTTGTTTGTTGCACAGCAATTTGTGCTTAAAAACTTAAAATCTGATGATGTAGAAAACTTTAGTGCTTTAGATGAAGCCTCTAAAATTCTAATAAAAACATCAGACTTGCTAGTTATTCGAAACCCTTATGTTATTCTAGGACTTGTTCTTGTCGGGATTTTTATTTTGTTTTTAGTAGCTAAAATGCCACAATCTAAAGCAGAAGGAGCTATGCCCAGTATTGGAGACACATTTGCCAATTTAGCTAAGAATAACAAGTATGTTTTGGGCGTTTTAGCGCAAATATTTTATGTAGGAGCACAAATAATGTGTTGGACTTATATTTATCAATATGCAGAAGCTATTGGTATGGATAGTGTAACAGCAGGATATTATCAAATGGCTGCTTTTATACTATTCACCTTTGGTAGAGCTATTGGTACTTACATGTTAAGGTTTATTGGTTCTGGTAAGTTACTTATGTTATTTGCCATATTAGCGATGTGTTTTGTTTTAGGAACTATCTTCATAAAAGGTATTATTGGTTTATATGCTTTAGTTGGTGTGTCTTTTTGTATGTCTTTAATGTTTCCAACAATTTATGGCATCGCTCTAAAAGATTTAACCGAAGAACAATCTAAAGTAGGATCTGCAGGTTTAGTAATGGCAATTGTGGGAGGCGCTTTGATGCCTAAACTACAAGGTATGATTATAGATTTAGGTGGTAATGGCGTAGCAGATATAAAAATATTAGGTGTCTCTGAAGTATCTTTTTCTTTTATACTACCACTTCTTTGCTTCTTGTATATTACTTGGTACGGACATTCAGTTAGCAAGTCAAGTATTTAAATTTATTGGAAATAGTTTTAAGAACGAAAACGATTTTATCCAATTATTAAGTTTTAAACCTAAACAATGTTTTTAAAAAGAAACTACATAAGTACACTACATATTTTAGTTATGTGTATTGTCTTTTTTCAAGCTTGTGATACAGGAAATAAGAAACATAAAGAACAGGTTAACTATTATGCAGAAAACAAAGAGACTTTTAAAGACGAAGGACAATATTGGCATTTAGAAATGAAGGTAAAACCAAAACGGTATTGGAGTTGTTCAGAAGTAGTGCCAAAAATAAATAAGAATGAGTTAGGGCATAAAGAACTAACAAAAGGATTGCAGTACCATTTACTTTGTCAGTCTATTGCTGGATTAACGAATAGAGCTGTAGATGAAGAAAAAAGCGAAATTGCAGTATGGTTACACGATTATAGTGGTAAAAAATCTTATCGTTTAATAAAAGAAACACTAGAGAATAGTGGGGTAGAAGAGCAAGGTATGCAAACAGGAATTGAATTAGCAACCAAATCGTATCAAGATAAAAATGGAGTAAAGCTTAGTATAAAAAACTTGTTTGATGGTTATGTTTTAACAGATGTAGAAAACAATCCAGAAAGTAATATGGTAGCTACAGTAGCTTCACATGTGTATAATTCTATAATTGTAGATGTAAGAGATAGAGGTTTTTTTGAAAAATCAGGTTATAAAATGACATATGATGCATCTAAAAAAAGTACTATAGATGCATGGAAAGAATTTAAAGATAATTGTAGTAATAAAGCGTTGGTAATAATGCCAGTAGCAACTGGAGAATTACGAGAATTGGCAATAAAAAATAATTTATTTGCTATTAATTTGAATAAGGAATACAATAATTCTAAATCTGGACAAAATGTAGCATTATTTGAAGAGATTTTAAAATGGTTGGTTCCAGGAGCGCCTATTTATGGTTGGGAACAAGATGTTTCAGAAGATTTGTTTGTAGATAAGGTTTCTGAATACGGACATATTATGATGCCTGCCGACTGGGTATACAATACAAGTTTGGCATCATTAAACTACAAAAACAGGCAAAAAGGAAGTGTAAAAGTACTAGACCCTAGTACTATTAATTTTAAAGAAGAAGGTAGAAAATACGTGTCTTATTATTTGTCTGATGGCGATAATGTGCAATGGATGTTTAATGGTTTTTATTCAGATAATTATTATACCCATCCAGATGCAAAAGCAACAAAAATGGGTTTTGGTTTACCTATAGATAACTTATCTATGATGGCCCCTGAAATGTTACAATTACTTCTAGAAAAACAAGCCCCAGAAACGTCTATTATACAAACTTTTGGTGGAGGCTACAACTATGCTGATTTATACGGAAAAAAGGCAGACAGAACTAAAAACTTAAATCGAATAGCTAAAAACATAGCTACTCACATGAAACAGCGTAATGCAAAAATTTTAGCATTAATGGCAAAAGATGTTCGCTCTCAGTCAGCTATGGAAGCATATCAAACCTATGTTAATGCAAACGATAAGTTAGAAGGTATTGTAGCAGTTCAATATTCTCCTTATGCAGGAGGAGAAGGAAACATTATGTGGGTTACCAATACTAAAGGGTATCATATTCCTGTAGTTTGTGTAAAATATGCTATCTGGAATTTTGGAGACACTAATACTCAATACGAGGGAAACCCAACACACATTGCTAAAAAATTGAATTCAGAAAAAACAGAAAATCCATTTAGTCTAATTTCTATACATGCATGGAGTAGATTTACAGATATAGGAGCCTCTAGTAATGCTATAGATGAAAATCAATTAGGAGGAATTATTGGAGCAGGAGCAGCAAAACTCAATATAAATAAATTAGATAAAGTATTTAAAATAGTAAATGTAGAGGAATTAATTTGGCGAATAAGAATGCATTATAAACCAAAACAAACTTTAAAACGAATAGAAGAAATTAAAAATTATAAAGTTCTTGGGAGTAACTAGTCTTTTTTATATTTTAGCGACTAAATCGGTTTAGTTATGAAGAGTGGCAAAAAATATTCTTTAAAAGATATTGCTAATGATTTAAACATTTCCAAAACAACAGTATCGCTTGTACTTAACAATAAGGGTAATGAAAATAAAATTAGTGCAGATACTCAAAAAAGAATAAAAGACTATGCTAAGAAAAATGATTACGTACCAAATCAGTTAGCACGAGGATTAAGTATAGGAAAGAGTGAAACTATTGGATTAATTATACCAAATATTTCAGATACATTTTACTCTAAAGTAGCTGGAATAATAGAAAGGGAAGCTCAAGAACAAGGGTACACGGTACTTTTTAGTAGTTCTTATGAAGACCCAAAAAAGGAAGGAAAATTGATACACTCTATGTTAAATAGACAAGTAGATGGACTAATTATAGCATCTACACAGCAGAATCAAAAAGAAATCGATTTTTTAAAAAAAGAGAAATTTCCTTTTGTTTTGTTTGATAGGTATTATCCAGATAAGGATACAGATTATGTTGTGGTAGACAATTATTTAGGAACAAAAAAAATTACAGAGCATCTTCTTAATTTAGGAAGAAAACGAATAGGATTAATAACATTAAAACCAGGTTTAGAACCCATTGCACAAAGATTACAAGGTTATAAAGATGCTTTAACCCAATTTAACATAAAGTCTGAAGAATTCTATATAGTAGAGATTGAACGTGAATCGTATTTTAAGGAAATAGAAAACGCATTGGTAGGTTTAGTATTAGCCAAAGATCCAGTTGATGCCATTGTGTTTTCAACACATTATTTGGCTTCTCAAGGCTTAAGGGTACTTAAAAAGTTAGCTATAAATGTACCAAAAGACGTGGCTATTGTAAGTTTTGATGAGTTAAGTGCTTTTGATATTGTAGAGCCACCAATTACATCAGTAATTCAACCTACTAATGAAATAGGGAGTGCAGCAGTAAAAATATTATTAAATAAGATAAATGGAACAACCCTTAAAAAAACTGAAACCAGAGTATTGGAAACTAAACTTGAAATTAGAGGGTCTTGTGGTCAACTATAATGGCTAACAATACTTTTTTTGATCAATAACTAAACCGATTTAGTAAAGAAAAAATAAAATAAGTAATAATGAAAAAACATTCAATTTTAATACTGATGTTAGTTTGTGGTTTTGCGTTTGGACAAAAAGCTATAAACATTAATTATGTAGAACCTTACGAATATAAAGAGGTTACAGGCAATTTATTGGCTAAAGCCAGTCTAGATATCGAAGACATTCAATTGTTTAAAAAAGTAGTTTTTGAAAACGGAAAAACTATTAATATAAAACAAGAAGAAGGTAAAGCATGGCTTTGGTTGCCGGTTTTTGGTATGCCAGAAGATATAACGTTTGTTGCCAAGTCTAAAAAGAATTCAACAAAGCAGTTATTCACACCTTTAGTTACAACAGATTGGGGCTATTTTAAAGAAGGAACATTTCATGTTATTTCTTCATCACACCAAGATATTGCATGGATGGATACACCAGCATATTGTAGGCATGAGCGCATACACGATATTATTGCACCAGCTTTAGATATAATGCACGATGATGAAGGATTTCATTTTGGAATGGAACAAACGCTAAACCTTAAAGAATTTATAGAAGAATTTCCAGGTAGAAAAAAAGAGGTCATGTTACGTTCCACAGAAGGAAGATTTACGTGGGGAGCAACCTATAATCAACCTTATGAAGGGATGCAAACCGATGAACAATTGATTCGCGAAATGTATTTTGGAAGACGTTGGCTTAAAAAGAATTTTGAAGGTAACGATGTGGTTACCGCTTTTAATACAGATGTTCCAGGTAGAACGTTACAGTTCCCTCAAATACTGGCAAAATCTGGAGTAGAAAACTTATTTGTTTCTAGGATGAAAGAAGGCTTCTATAATTGGTATTCACCTGATGGTTCATCAATACCAACATATAGCCCAGGAAATTATGGTTGGGCGGTTATGTTTTATAAGCTTTTTGAACAAGATGCCATTGAGGCGATGCACAAATTGCAATCAAGAGTAAAAATGTGGGGCGACTATTATAAAGAACGTAATCTGCCACCTCATTTTGCAATATTAATTAGTAACGATGCAGCAGGACCTGCAAATTATGGAAATATTGTGTCTGAATGGAACGCTATTATAAAGAAAACAGGTGTAAAAATGCCAATACTAAGGCATTCTACGGTAACCGCATTAATGAATGAAGTAAAAACACCAGATGCCGTTTTTGAAACAATTTCTGGAGAAAGACCAAATATATGGTCTTACATTCATGGACCAGGACATGCAAAGGCAATTACTGCTTCAAGAAAAGCAGGACGTTTGTTGCCTTCAGCAGAAATTTTTGCTTCAATAGATGCGGTTTTGAAAGGATCATTTGATGATTATCCAACAGAAGAAATTTCTAATGCCTTTGAAGAGTCCATTTATCCAGACCATGGTTGGGGAGGAAAGAACGGACATATAACCGATAGTATTTTTCGTTCTAAATTAGAATTTGCCGCTTCTGAAGCAGATAGATTAATTGAAAAATCTCTTCAATCAATCACTAAAAATGTAAAAACCAAGCGTAACAACGCCGTTGTTGTTTATAACGACCTTTCTTGGGCAAGAACCACTACCGCAGCTGTAGAATTAAAGGATAATTCAAATTATTACGTTGTTGATGCCAACGGAACAGCTGTTGCTTCACAAATAACGAAACGAGACGGAAAAAGAACACTGGAGTTTGTGGCTCCGAACATTCCATCTTTAGGATATGCTACATTTTACTTAAAAAAAGGAAAAAAATCTATTAAGGTCAAAAAATCGGTATCACCTAACGCATTAAGTAATCAATTCTACACATTACGATTAGGGGATGGTGGTCTAACGTATTTGTTTGATAAGAAGTTAAATAAGGAAGTAGTAAAAACAACAAGATTTACAGGTGGAGATATTATTACCATGAAATATGATGGTAATGGTGCAGGGGAGTTTACCCAAATGACAGAACCTAAGATGGACGGTTTTAATAAAACAAGTCAACATACATCAAATTGGGAAATAGTAAGTGATGGGGCAGTTTATACCGAGTATAAAAACAAGGTTAAGTTTAAACATGCAGATATTGTTCAATATGTAAAAGTGTATCACCATGTTAAAAAAATCGATTTTTCAGTTGATATTTTAAATTGGGATGGTACTCACAACCGTGAGTTTAGATTCATGCTACCTTTAGATATGGAGGATTCTACAATTAAATATGAAGTTCCTCTTGCAATTGCAGAAGTAGGAAAGTCAGAAATGAAAGAAGCACCACGCGGATGGGCATGGGGAGGAACTTACGATCAAAAACCTGTAGAGATTCATCCAAGAGAAGTAATGAATTTTATTTCTTCAGAAAAAGATGGTTTTCAAGTAACCTTAGCTACGGATGTTTCGTTGGCAGATTGGATAGATCCAACAAGAGAATCGGTAGAATATACAGTGCTTCAAGGTATTCTTATGGCATCACATAAAAGTTGCCATGGAGAAGGAAATTGGTATCATCAAACAGGAGATCATCATTTTGAGTTTTCAATAACATCTCATGAAGCCAATGATAAAATTTCTTATCAATTTGGAAATGGTTCAAACCACCCATTACAGGTTGTAGAACAAGACAAGAAAAACAACTCAGGTACTTTACCGTCTAGTAAAAGCTTCTTCAATATTTCTGATCCTATGGTGCGTGTTAGTACCATTAAAAAAGCGGAAGATGACAATGCACTTGTTTTAAGATTGGTAGAACTTAACGGTAAAAATAGTCAGCCAACAATCACTTTGCCTAAAGCAGCTTCAAAAGTGATTAAAACGAATCTAATTGAGGAAGAAGTTAAAACACTTGATGTAAATGGTAAGCATATAAAAATTGATTTAGGTAATAACGCTATTGAAACCTATAAACTTCTACTAAATAACTAATTGTAAATCAGAAATATGAGTGCCACTAGCAAAATTTGGAAAAATGATAAAGAGCTATTTACTATAGCTAAATCAGAATTGTTTGTTGCCTTGGTTGGCGATATTTTAGATACGCTTGGATATCAACATCAATTTCTTCCACCAAATATTAAACCGTTAAGCACAGACTTTGTTTTAATAGGAAGAGCAATGCCTGTTTTGGAAGCCGATGTGTTTGAAGAGTCTGCTGAAAACACCAATAACCCAATGATGAAAAAGTCTTTCGGGATTATGTTTGAAGCCTTAGACGATTTAAAGGAAGATGAAGTTTACATCTGTTCAGGTTCATCTCCAAGATACGCACTTTGGGGTGGATTAATGAGTACAAGAGCTTTAAAATTGAAAGCTGCCGGTGCAGTACTTCACGGATACTCTAGAGATACAAATGAGGTGTTAAGTCTTAATTTCCCAACCTTTTCTTATGGTGGTTATGCGCAAGACCAAGGTCCAAGAGGAAAAGTCATAGATTACCGTGTACCCATAGAAATTGAGGGCACGCGCATCAATCCTGGTGATATTATATATGGTGATAGAGATGGCGTAATTATAGTACCTAAAGCTGTTGAGGAAGAAGCATTTATGGGTGCCATAGGAAAAGCTAGAGGCGAACAGTTAGTTAAAAAAGCTTTAGAAGAAGGTATGAGTACTGTTGATGCTTATAATAAATTCGGAATTATGTAATCTATAATTCAAATTAACTAAACTAAAACCACATACGTATGAGTACTAAAAAGTCTAACTATTTATTGGGAATCAGTTTTGTATCTACCATTGGAGGATTTCTATTTGGATACGATACAGCGATTATTTCTGGTTGCAATTCATTTTTAGAACAGCACTTTCAATTGTCTGCGGCTATGTTAGGTTGGGTAGTATCATCTGCATTATTAGGCACCATTTTGGGCTGTGTTATCGCAGGCACTATAACGGATAAATTTGGCAGAAAAAAGGCGCTTATTTTAGCGGCACTTTGTTTAACCGTTTCCGCCTTAGGTTCTATGCTTCCACCACAATTTTTGGGAGATTTAGATCATAGCTTTTGGATTACATCAGATGTTACTACATCTTTCAATTTCTTAATAGTAGTCAGGTTAATTGGTGGTATCGGTGTAGGTATAACATCGGTGGTGGCACCTATTTATATTTCAGAACTATCTAAACCCGAGAGTAGAGGTAAAATGGTGTCAATGTATCAATTATCGATTACTCTAGGAATCCTTTTGGCCTTTTTAGTAGATTGGATTGTACTAAGTAATGCAGGCGATGCGGCAGGAATTATCTCCAGTGATTCATCTTCATTTTGGAGTTGGTTATTTGTAGATGAATTATGGCGAGGCATGTTCGGAACAGAAGTACCAATCGCATTACTATTCTTGTGTTTGCTTTTTATAGTTCCAGAAACCCCTAGGTGGTTAATTACCAAAGGAAGGAAAGTTGAAGCGCTAGCGATAATGGAAAAGATACTTGGTAAAGAAGAAGCGCAAATAGAAATGAAGGAAATAGAAGCTTTGGAAAAAGAAGAAACAGGAGGCTTTAAAGAATTATTTCAACCGTTTTTAAGAATTCCACTTTTAATAGGTATTCTGCTTCCAATGTTTGCGCATTTAAGTGGTATTGCGGCAATTATGTACTACGCACCAAACATAATTAACGAGTCTGTTAAAAGTGTAGAAAGTGCTTTTTTAGGTGCGGTTTTAGTAGGTGTTGTTAATAGTGCATTTACGTTTGTAGCCATTTCTCAGATTGAAAAATTTGGTAGAAAAAAACTACTACTTATAGGTGTTGTAGGCGCTTTTATTTCATTATCTGGTGTCGGAATATTGTTCGCTATGGGTTCACAATACGTTATCATACCATTATTAATGTACGTCGCAAGTTTCGCATTCTCATTCGGTCCTATTGTTTGGGTTATTATTAGTGAGATTTTCCCAACTAGAATACGAGGTTTAGCGGTATCTATTGGAAGTTTTTCATTAATGGTCACAGGTTTTGTAGTAACACTTACCAATCCTGTTTTAATAGAAACTATTAATGCCTCTGGAACCTTCTTTCTATATGCCTTTTTAACCATGCCAGCCATTTGGTTTATCTGGAAATTTGTTCCAGAAACAAAAGGAAAAACCTTAGAAGATATAGAGAAGTATTGGCGTTCAAAAATTAAGTCTAGTAACAAATCATAAAATGATTGAAACATATAAAATTGAAGGCGATGGGTATCATCCTTTTTTAATAAGAGATGGATGGCAAGTAGCTCAGCTTAACTACCAAGAAGAACAGCACATAAACAATATAAAAAAATTGGATGTTCATCTACAAACAGATGAGGTTTTTGTTTTAACTAAAGGAGTTTCAGTATTAATTGCTGCGAAAATTGAAGAAGGGGAGCCTGTTTTTGAACTGGAACTTATGGAACAGCATAAAGTATATAATATTCCACAAGATATGTGGCATAATATAGCCATGGAAAAAGGGAGCGAAGTGATAATCATAGAAAAATCGAATACACACATTTCTGATTTTGAATTCTTTGAATTAAGTAAAGAGAAACAAATTGAATTAAAGGAAAAGGTTGAAGTTCTTATGAATTCAGTTAATTGTTTAGAAAAAAAGTAAACGTAAGCCTATGAAACATATTGATTTAACAGGAAAAACGGCTTTAGTTACGGGAGGAAGTCAAGGTATAGGAGCTGAAATCTGTAAACAACTAGCAGCCTGTGGTGCTAATGTTTTTATAAATTATTATAGTAATAAGGAAAAGGCAGAACTTGTTGCCAAAGAGATAAGAAAGTCTTTTGATGTAAAAGTAGCTATTGGTAGAGCAAACGTATCTAAATCTATTGACGTTAAAGCTATGTTTAACAAACTAGATGAAGAACTCGGCAGTTTAGATGTTTTAGTAAATAATGCTGGTAGTGAAAGCGTAGAGCATGTTTTAGATTTAGAAGAAGATGAATGGGATAGAGTAATAAATATCAATCTAAAAGGACCTTTTTTGTGTGCTCAAGAAGCAGGGCGAAGAATGGAATTAAATAAATCGGGTGTCATTATAAATATATCATCCATTCATGATACTGTACCAAGAAAAGGCTTAATTCATTATTGTTCTGCTAAGGCAGGATTAAAAATGTTTTCTAAATGTTTGTCTTTAGAATTAGCAGAGAGCAATATAAGGGTGGTTTCGGTAGCCCCAGGTGCCATAGAAACCAATATGAATAGAGAAGAAATCAACAAATTTGGTCGAGAAAAATTCAACAATTGGATTCCGTCCGGTAGAGTTGGTAATGTTACCGAAGTTGCCAATACGGTAGCCTTTCTTGCTAGTGATATGGCAGCCTATATTAATGGTTCAGACTTGTATATAGACGGTGCGTATATGAATCAGACCATACAGTACGATCCACGCCCACCACGTAAAAAATAGGAATTCATAATTTTTAATAGAATCAATTCTCATAACAATAATGCTAAAAAATAAGGCAATATTCTATACAGGAAGTTACACACAAGCAGGCGCACCTGCCGAAAACCCAACAGGAGCTGGTATAGGATGCTTTCAATTAAACATTGAAACAGGAGAAGTTAAAAATTTGTACTATACAGAACAACGTAACCCTAGTTATCTTACCATTTCTGAAGATAAAAAATATCTCTATGCTATAGAGGAAATGTATAAAAAGTTAAACCCTAAAGTGTATGCATATAAAATTGAAAAAGATCGGGCATTAACACTTTTAAACTCACAAAAAATAGATGGCGATTATGCATGTCATTTAGCTATTATTAAAGATAGGTTGGTACTGGCCAATTATATTTCAGGAAATTTATTGTCTTTTCCAATAAAAAACGATGGTAGCTTAGCTCCTTGTTCTCAAGAAATCAAACATAAAGGAACTGGTCCAAATAAAGATAGACAAGAAGCTTCTCACCTACACATGATATATCCTTTTGGAAAAAAACAAATGTATGGAGTAGACTTGACTTTAGATACAGCCAAATCATATCAGCTAAATCGTATTTTTAAAAAATGGATGGCCAAACCAAGCCTTGATATTAAAATAGAGAAGGGTAGCGGTTCAAGACATATGGTTATGGATAACACCGAAGAATTCGCTTATATATTGGGAGAATTATCTGGTGAAATTTCTGTGGCTGATTTACAAGGCAGTAAACCTGAAATTATACAAAAACTAAGTTTTATTCCAGAAAATCATAAGGGAACTATTGGTGGTTCAGCTATTAGAATACATCCAAACGGGAGGTTTTTATATGCTTCAAATCGAGGTTCAGAAACGATTACAATATTCAGAATTGATAATACCTTTAAACAATTGAGTTTGGTAGGGCATCAGTCTACTTTAGGTAAAACACCAAGAGATTTCAACATTGATAGAAAAGGCAATTGGCTCATAGCAGCAAATCAAGATTCAAATACTTTGGTCGTATTTCAAATCAATCCAAAAAATGGACTGCTACAGGAGAAATCAAAATTAGAAGTACAAACACCAGTAAATATTTGCTGGTTGTAAAAAACAAGTAAAGCAATCTAAAATGATTGAATTAAAAGGCATTGCGTGGGATCATCCAAGAGGTTACGAACCCTTAATCGCAACAACTAAAGCATTTAAAAAGACAAATCCCAAGGTAAATATTCAATGGGATGTTCGCTCTTTAAAGGAATTTGGAGATACGCCTATAGAAGATTTAATCGGTAAGTACGATTTTATAACTATTGACCATCCTTACATGGGGCAAGCCGATAAAAATGGATTGTTACTTAATTTAAAAACATGTATTTCTTCAGAAGAATTGGAAATATTAAAAGCTGACGCTTTAGGCAAATGCTATGATATTTATAATTATAACAGTTGTTTTTATGCAACACCAATAGATGCAGCGGCTTTGGTGGCTTCATATAGAAAAGACCTTCTTAAAAATACAGGTTTAAACTTGCCAAAAAACCGTGACGAACTCAAAGCGTTTTATAAAAAATTACCATCACAGTTTTCAGTAGCATGGGCATTATGTCCAACCGATATTTGGTGTACATTTCTAAGCCTTTGTGCTCAGAATTATGGTAAAGGTTTTATTCAAAACAAACATATAAATACGCAAGTTGGGGTAGAGGCATTAGACGATATAAAGTTTCATGCAACGCATAGTCATCCAAAGTCTTTAAATTGGAATCCTATTCAAATATTAGACAAAATGGGTAATGAAGATGAAATCATTTATTCACCGTACTTATTTGGATATACCAACTATTCCCGAAAAAATTACACCAAAAACATCGTGCATTTCACCAATAGTCCAGTTGGCCGGCAACAAAACGTGTCAACAATAATGGGAGGTGTAGGACTAGCAGTATCAGCTTTATGTAAGCACCCTTCAATAGCTGCAAATTTTGTGATGTATGCCGCAAGTGCAGCTATTCAAAAAGGTGTTTTTACTTTAAATGGAGGGCAACCCGCAAGTAAAATTGCTTGGGAAAATGCAGAGAACAACGTGCTGTGTAATAACTTTTTTAAAGACACTAAGTTAACTATTGAAAACGCTTACATACGACCACAACATCCAGGATGGAATCAATTCCAAGAGCAAGGTGCAGAAATTATCCATGGAGGGATATTGAAAAATATCAGCTCAGAAATTATCATGAAAGATTTAAACGAATTTTATAAATCGATTTAATAAATGAAAGTATTTAAAACGATACAAATTGAAGTTATAGATAAAATAGCTGTCTTGAAATTTAATCGTTCAAGTCAATTAAATGCCATGAATCGCTTGATGATGGATGAAATTGTTGAAGGTATCCGATGGATTAATTCAAATAATAAAGTAAACGTCGCTGTCATAACCGGAGAAGGAAGAGCGTTTATGGCTGGAGCCGATATTAAAGAATATGGCAGTCAAACTGCTGAAGAGTTTGATGCGTTTCAGGAAAAAGGAATGCAATTATATGATGCTATAGAACATGCATCAAAACCATGGATTGCCGCCGTAAATGGTTTTGCGCTAGGGGGTGGCTTTGAAATTGCTTTGTCCTGTGATATGATTGTAACTTCAGAAGATGCCAAAATGGGGTTGCCAGAAGTTTTTTTAAGTTTAATTCCTGGTGGTGGTGGCACACAGCGATTGATTCAAAAGATAGGTGTAAACCGTGTTAAGGAAATGCTGTTTTTAGGAGGGCAATACGATGCTAAAACCTTAAACAATTGGGGTATTGTTAATGGCATATTTCCAAATGACAACTTTCTTTCTCAAGCGATGGATTATGCGGGTAAATTATCTAGAAGACCACGGCAGTCTATTGCACAGTTGAAACGCTTGGTAAACTTAAGTATGACGGCTACTCCTTTTGAAGAACGTATAAATAATGAAGCACGTACCGTTAAAACATTGTTTTTGCATGAGGA
>CAYPHE010000002.1:0-45079 GCA_964410075.1 uncultured Polaribacter sp. | reverse complement strand
CAAAATACCGAAAAGAAGGTAATGTGAAAATTCCTTTTTGGTTACAACCTGTAAAGGATTATAAAGGTGCTGCTTGGTATCAAAAAACAGTGGTTATTCCAGAAAATTGGAACAATAAAAAAATCAACTTGCATTTAGAACGCGTGCATTGGGAATCTACAGTTTGGGTAGATAACAAAAAAGTAGGCATGCAAAACACATTGGCAACTTCTCATGATTACGATTTAAGTGAATTTTTGAGCGTTGGAAATCATACAATTTCTATTCGTGTTGATAATAGAATAAAAGACATAAATGTTGGTAAAGATGCACATAGTATTTCAGATAATACCCAGTCTAATTGGAATGGTATTGTTGGAGATATTCAACTTAGTGCTTCTCCAAAATTGGCAATAGGACTTGTAAAATTATATCCAAACGTTTCTAATAAATCGGTAAAAATTATTGCTCAATTAGAAAACTATACAAGTAATGCCAAACCAGAATTAATTCTTCTAGTTAAAGAAAAAACAAATTCAGCAAATACTTTAAAACAAGTTATAAACCAGATTCAACTAGATGCAAACAATACAGTTGTTGTAGATTTTAATATGGGTGATACTCCTAAATTATGGGACGAATTTGATCCAAATCTTTATGAAATGGAATTGATTTTAAAATCTAGTGAAGGTGTAGATACCAAACGTATTGATTTTGGAATGCGAAATTTTAAAGCAGACGGTACTATTTTTAAAATAAATGAACGTCCTGTTTATTTAAGAGGAACCTTAGAATGTGCCATTTTTCCAAAAACAGGATATCCACCAACTGATGTAGATTCTTGGAAACGTATTTATAAAATTATTAAAGCACATGGTTTAAATCACATGCGTTTTCATTCTTGGTGTCCACCAGAAGCGGCATTTGTTGCAGCTGACGAAATGGGAGTTTATATTCAAGCTGAAGCATCTGCTTGGTTAGCGAATTTAGGTGATGGTAATCCCGTTGATAAATGGTTATACAAAGAAGGTGAAGCGATTATTAATAAATATGGAAACCACCCATCTTTTGTAATGATGACGTATGGTAACGAGCCAAGTGGTAAGCATCACAAAACCTATTTAACAGACTATGTAAATCATTTTAAAAACTTTGATGATAGACGTTTGTATACGAGCGGCGCAGGGTATCCTTATTTAGATAATATGGATTATTACAACCATAGAGGTCCTAGAATTCAAGGTTGGAATGAAAATTTGAAGAGTGTCATTAATGCAAAAGCACCTCAAACTGAATTTGATTGGAGCAAGTTTATCGATAAAACGCCAATGCCTTACGTAAGTCATGAGATGGGGCAATGGTGTGTCTATCCAAACTTTAAAGAAATGTCTAAGTACACAGGTGTTTTAAAACCGAAAAACTTTGAGATTTTTAAAGAAAGCCTAGAAGCAAATGGAATGAGTGAATTAGCTGATCGTTTTCTTATGGCTTCAGGTAAACTACAAACACTTTGCTATAAGGCAGATATAGAAGCGGCTTTAAGAACTAAAGGAATGGCAGGTTTTCAGTTGTTAGACTTACATGATTTTCCTGGTCAGGGTACTGCTTTGGTGGGAGTTTTAGATGCATTTTGGGATGAAAAAGGATATGTGTCTCCAGAAGAATTTAAGCAATTTAGTGGTAATACGGTTCCTTTAGCACGTTTGCAAAAAAGAGCATTTAAGAATACAGACACTTTATCGACACCAATTGAAATTGCTCATTTTGGTAGAGAAGCGCTGAAAAATATCATACCAAAATGGACATTGACAAAGTCTGATGGAAGTATTTTTTCAGAAGGAAAATTGAATACAACTGATATTCCAATAGGTAACGGAATTAAGTTGGGTACTGTACAGCAATCTTTAAAAACAATTACCAAAGCACAAAAGTTAACGCTACATGTTTCTGTAAGTGATTTTGAAAATAGTTGGGATATCTGGGTGTATCCAAACGAAAAAACACCGATCAAAAAGAAAAATACTTATAAAGTAGTCAGTAGGTTAGATGCTAAAACATTGGCATATTTAAATAATGGAGGTAATGTACTGTTAAATATTTCCAAGGGTGATGTTAGTTCAGAATATGGAGGGGATATAGGTATAGGTTTTTCAAGTATTTTCTGGAACACTTCTTGGACAAAAGAACAAAAACCGCATACACTAGGAATTCTTTGTAATCCAGAGCATCCTGCGTTAGCACATTTTCCAACAG
Organism: uncultured Polaribacter sp.; assembly: GCA_964410075.1. Classification (GTDB taxonomy): domain Bacteria; phylum Bacteroidota; class Bacteroidia; order Flavobacteriales; family Flavobacteriaceae; genus Polaribacter. The sequence continues at coordinate 42,847 of CAYPHE010000002.1, read as the reverse complement.
AGTATCATTCTAACTGGCAATGGTGGGATGCTATGAGTCATTCTAATGCCATTATTTTTGATGAAATGCCAGAACTAAGCCCAATTGTAAGAGTTATAGATGATTGGTTTAAAAATAGAAAAACGGCACTCCTTTTTGAAGCTAAAGTAGGTAAAGGAAAATTACTGTTTTCTGGTATAGATCTGCACACAAATTTAGAAGAAAGATTAGAAGCAAAACAGTTGTTGTATAGTTTAGAAAATTACATAACAAGTGATGCTTTTAAACCATCAATAAATATTACAAACCATCAATTAAAAAGAATATTAAAGGTAAATACTCGTCAGTAGGTAGTATTTAATAAAAATAGCAAAATATGAAGACTGTAAAAGCATGGGAAGAGAAGGTAATCATTCCTACTTATGAAGTTGGAACTCCAGAAAAATATCCTGTTTTTTTAGAAAAACGTGTGTATCAGGCAAGCAGTGGTGCAGTTTATCCGCATCCTGTAATAGAAAAAATTAGCGATACCAAAGTAGATAAAGAATGGGATGCCATTTTTATAGAAAATGATTACATAAAATTAATGATTTTACCTGCCTTAGGAGGTAGAATTCAAAGAGCCTATGATAAGATTCGTAAACGCGATTTTGTATATTACAATCATGTTATAAAACCAGCTCTTGTTGGTTTAACCGGACCTTGGATTTCTGGAGGGATAGAGTTCAACTGGCCACAACACCACAGACCAAGTACATATGATCCAACAGATTTTTATATAGAAGATAATGATGATGGCAGTAAAACGATTTGGGTAAGCGAATTAGAGCGTATGTTCCGTACTAAAGGTATGGCAGGTTTTACATTGCATCCAGATAAGGCTTATATTGAAATTAAGGCACATTTGTATAACAGAACGCCTCATCCACAAACGTTTTTATGGTGGGCAAACCCTGCTGTAGCCGTAAATGATCATTATCAGTCGGTATTTCCACCAGATGTAAATGCAGTTTTTGATCATGGAAAACGAGACGTTTCAGAATTTCCAATAGCAAAAGGGGAATATTACAAAGTAGACTATTCACCAGGAACAGATATTTCTAGATATAAAAATATTCCTGTGCCAACTAGTTATATGGCAATTACCTCAAAATACGATTTTGTAGGAGGTTATGAAAACGATTCAAAAGGAGGATTACTTCACGTTGCAGATCATAATGTATCGCCAGGAAAAAAACAATGGACTTGGGGTAACGGAGAATTTGGTAAAGCATGGGACAGAAATTTAACAGATACAGACGGACCATATATTGAATTAATGTGTGGTGTTTATACAGATAATCAGCCAGATTTTTCTTGGATGCATCCGTATGAAGAAAAAAGCTTTAAGCAGTATTTTATGCCTTACTATAACGTAGGTGTTGTAAAAAATGCAACAAAAGAAGCTCTGGTAAATTTAGAAATGGTAGATGGTAAAGCTTTGGTAAAAGTTTACGTAACATCAACTTACGATAATTGTGTAATTACGCTAAAAGCAGGAAGTAAAGTGTTATATGACGAAGTTTTAAATCTTTCTCCAGCAATAGGCTTTGAAAAAGCCATAGATATAGATGATTTTACGTTTGATGATTTACAAATATCAGTTAATGATAGTGTGGGGAAAGTATTAGTAGCATGGGAACCAGATAAAGATTTGTCTGATGAAATACCAGAACCAGCTAAAGCTGCAAAAGATCCTAAAGATATAGACACTGTAGAAGGTTTGTATTTAAGAGGATTGCACTTAGAGCAATACAGACATGCCACTTTTAATGCCACAGATTATTATGAAGAAGCTTTAAGAAGAGCGCCAAAAGATGTGCGTTGTAACAATGCAATGGGGCTTTGGCATATGCGTAAAGGACAATTAGAAACATCTATTGCTTATTTTGATACCGCTATTGAAACCTTAACGAGTCATAATCCAAATCCATATGATGGAGAACCGTATTTCAATAAAGGATTAGCTTTAAATTTCTTAGGAAAAAAAGAGGAGGCTTATGCAAGTTTCTTTAAGGCGTGTTGGAATGCACAATGGCAAGACGCAGGTTACTTTAATCTAGCTCAAATAGATTGTTCTAGAGGTGATTTAGAGAAAGCTTTAGATTTGGTAGACAGGGCTTTAATAAAAAACTGTCACAACCATAAGGCAAGACATTTAAAAGTTGTTATTTTAAGAAAACAAGGTAAAATAGAAGCTGCTAATAAATTGATAAAAGAATCTTTAGCTATTGATAAATTTAATTTTGGTGTTTTATATGAGCGTTATATTTTATCAAACAAACAAGAAGATTTAGCAACTTTAAAACACATCTTAAGAAACAATGCGCACAATTACATTGAATTTTCTTTAGATTATGCCATGGCTGGTCAGTTTAATGAAGCTATTTCATTATTAAGAGTACACACCGACGCTAATGATAAAGTATATCCTATGGTTTATTATTTTATGGGATGGTATTTTACTCAAAAAGGAGATAATGCAAATGCGTTAGAAGCGTACAAACAGGCTTCTCAAATGCCAGATATCTACTGTTTTCCAAATAAAATAGAAGAAGTTTTGGCATTGCAAGCAGCATGTAAAGCAAACCCTTCTGATGCTAAAGCATTTTACTATTTAGGTAATTTTTGGTACGCTAACAGACAATATGTTGAGGCTCAAGAATGTTGGGAAACATCAGTAAAATTAGATGATCGTTTTGCAATTATTCATCGTAATTTGGCATTGTTGTATTATAACAAAACCAATCAAAAAGAATTGGCTGTACAACATTTAGAAAGTGCTTTTGAGTTAGATAATACAGATGCTAGATTGTTAATGGAACTTGATCAGTTGTATAAAAAAATTAATATTTCTATAGATAAACGCTTGTCTCTCTTAGAGCAATATATAGATTTAACCAATTCTAGAGACGATTTGTATTTAGAGCGAATTTCTTTATACAACTTAAAAGGAGATTTTGAAAAAGCAAAAGAGCTGATAGAAAATCGTCAATTCCATCCTTGGGAAGGTGGTGAAGGTAAAGTGCCATTTCAGTATTTAACATGCTATACAGAATTGGCTAAGAAAAATATCAATTTAAAAAACTTTGATTATGCAATTGAGTTGTTAGAAGCAGCTAAAACATATCCTCATAATTTAGGAGAAGGTAAATTGCACGGTACTGTAGAAAATGATATTGATTACTGGTTGGGCTGCGCTCATGAAGGTCTAGGGAATACAGCCAAAGCAAAAGAATATTTTGAGAAAGCATCAAAAGGTTTAAGTGATCCTAGTCCGGCAATTTTTTATAATGATCAGCAACCAGATAAAATATTTTATCAAGGATTAGCATTACAGAAATTAGGTAACTCTAAAGAAGCTAAAAAAAGATTTAAGAACCTTTTAAGCTATGGTAAAGATCATATGAAAGATGATGTAAAACTAGATTATTTTGCCATTTCTTTACCAGATTTATTAATATGGGAAGAAGATTTAAATGTTATCAATAAAATCCATTGTAATTATTTAATAGGTCTTGGAGAGTTGGGGATGAACAATGACGCAGAAGCTTTAAAGGCTTTTGATAAAGTAAAACATACTAATTTATCTCACATACCAGCACATATTCATGCGCAATTGGTAGGTGTGGTATCTTAAGCTAAAAATTTATGACTTTTAAAAACTCATTTTTCTCCATTATTTTTCTCTTTTTATTGGGAGTTAACAGCAGTGTTTTTTCCCAAAAAGAGAAACCCAATATTGTTCTAATTTATGTTGATGATTTAGGGTTTGGAGATATTGGAGTTAATGGAGCTATTGGTGTAAAAACTCCAAATATAGACGTGCTTGCTAAAAATGGAGTAAATTTTACAGATGCACATTGTGCGGCAGCAACTTGTACACCATCTCGTTATGCTTTGTTAACAGGAAGTTATGCGTTTAGAAATAATGCTGCAATTTTAGAAGGAGATGCACCTCTAATTATAGATACTAAAAAGGAAACTTTACCTAAAATGTTGCAAAAGGCAGGTTATACAACAGGTGTAGTTGGTAAATGGCATTTGGGTCTTGGAAAAGGAAAAATAGATTGGAATAAACGTATTCCATTAGGACCTAAAGAAGTTGGTTTCGATTATAGCTTTCTTATTCCCGCAACAGGAGATAGAGTACCTTGTATTTTTCTCGAAAATCAGAAAGTTGTAGGCTTAGACGTAAACGATCCAATTACGGTAAGTTATGGTGCTAGAATAGAAGGATATCCTTGGGGTTTTAAGCATCCGGAATTGTTAAAACAACATACAGATCCCTATCATCAAGGAGCTGTAATTAATGGGATAAGTAGAATTGGTTATATGAAAGGTGGTAAAAATGCACTTTGGGTAGATGAAGATTTTCCTTATGTATTAACCAAAACTGCCAAAGGTTTTATAGAAGATCAGAAAGAGAATCCATTCTTTTTATATTTTTCTTTACATGATATTCATCAACCAAGAATAGCAAATATAAAATTTGTTGAAAGTAGCACTATGGGGCCTCGAGGAGATGTAATTGCTCAGATGGATTGGTGTGTAGGTCAGATTACCAAAACGTTAAAAGAAGCCAATCTTTTAGAAAATACCTTAATCATTTTTACTAGTGATAATGGACCAATTTTAGACGATGGTTACGTAGATTATGCAAGAGAATTGGTAGGCAATCACAAACCTGGTGGAATTTATAGAGGGAGTAAATATTCTGTTTACGAGGCAGGTACTCGAATGCCAACTATTGTACATTGGCCAAAGAAGGTTAAACCAGGAACAAGTTCGGCTTTGTTGACTCAAGTAGATTTGTATAAATCTTTAGCGTGTTTAGTAGGTCAAGATGTTGAAAAAGGTGCAGCTCCAGATAGTCAAGATTTTTTAAAATCTTGGTTAGGCAAATCTAATAAAGGTCGCGAATTTTTATTAGAAGAAGCTTATACCTATGGTTTACGAATGGGAAAATGGAAATATATTAAGCCTAAAAACAAGCCTGTACCAAATTGGATTGTACAAAAATATGTAGATCCAGGTTTTAGAGAAGAAGTGCAATTGTTTAATCTAGATGAAGATCCTTCTGAGCAAAGAAATATTGCGATTGATAATCCAGATATTGTTGCGAAAATGCAAAATAAATTGAAAGAAATCTTGTCAGAATAGTATCTTATGAAGAGTATTTTTTACATAGCATTTTTTTTGATTATTTTATCGTGTAAAACTCATGATAAACCAAATATCCTTTGGATAACTATAGAAGATACTTCTCCACAGTTTATAGGTTGTTATGGAAATGATAATGCTAGTACTCCGATTATAGATAAACTAGCAAAAGAAGGTGTTCAATTTACAAATGCTTTTTCTACAGGTACAGTATGTTCAGCCAGTAGGTCTACAATAATTACCGGAGTTTCAACCTATAAAATGGGTACTGGTCATCAAAGAAGTCAATATACAATTCCTAAGTTTATTAAAGGCTTTCCTTATTATTTAAAACAACAAGGATATTATACGTCTAATAATGTTAAAACAGATTACAATATTGCCAACGAAAAAGCTTTCGTAAAAGAAGCTTGGAACGAAAGTTCTAAAACGGCTAGTTGGTCTAAAAGAGCTCCTAATCAACCCTTTTTTTCAGTATTTAATTTTGCTGAATCTCATCAATCAAGAACCATGTCTTGGTCTTTTGATTTGTATAAAAAACACGTATGGAATCACTTATCAGAAGAAGATAAAATTTCTGATGAAGATTTTGATATGCCTCCTTTTTACAATGATACGCCAGAAATGCGTAAACAATTTGCAAGGGTGTACAATTCTATAAAATTAACGGATAATAGAATTGGGGAATTGTTGCAAAAATTAGAAGATGATAATTTAAAAGAGAATACAATTATTTTCTTTTTTGCAGACCATGGAGAAGGCATTCCAAGAGCAAAAACAAACGGAATTAACTTAGGATATCGTGTTCCTTTTATTGCATGGTTTCCAGAAAAATATAAACATTTGTCACCTTGGGAAATAGGAAAATCGACTGATGAACTTATCAATTTCGAAGATTTAGCACCAAGTATGATAAGTTTGTTAGGTGGTAAAATCCCTGAATACATGAAGGGAAACAACTTTCTTAAAAAACCTATAAAAAAGGATGTTTACAAAGTACTTTCGTCAGATAGAGTTGACAATGGTTTAGATTTAGTAAGAAGTGTAACAGATGGTAGGTTTGTTTATTCGAGAAATTATATGCCTTTTATTCCTGAAGTCCGATATATTAATTATTTAGAGATTGCAGACATTACAAAGCACATGAGAATGGATTTGAAGGATGGGAAATTAAATAATTTTCAGTCACGCATTTTTAAAGAACGCTCTCACGAAGTTTTATATGATACTAAAAATGATATTTGGGAAGAACACAATTTAGTTAATAACCCTAAGTATGCATCTGTTTTAAAAAACATGAAACAGTTTCTGGATGATGAACTTTTAAAAGTTAAAGACATTATGTTTATGCCAGAGTACGAAATGGTTCAGATTTCTAAAGCGCAAACATCTTATGAATATCGTCTACAAGAAGATTATAATTTTAAAGAACTTTACAAAGCAGCGTCATTATCAGGTATACAAAACCCTTCAGCTGCAAAACAACAAATAGAATTTTTAAAACATAAAGATAGATTAGTTAGATACTGGGCAAGTATTGGTTTGATGTCTCAAGATAAAGAGGTGTTAAAAAAATATCAAGATGAGTTAAATAATGCTTTAAGCGATGGCTATCAACCTGTTAAAATTACTATTTCAGCAATACTATATAAGAAATTTAATAACAAAAAAGCTTCAGAAGTTTTAAATGATTATAGCAAAAGTAAAAATTGGCATCTGTCTTTAATGGCAATTAATCACATGCTTTATTTTAAAAATAAATCTTTTTTTAAACCAACTATTGATACATTAATAAGGAGACCTAAACTAAATTCTCATGTAAAAAGCGCATGTTTAGATTTTTTGCGAAGTGAGAATTTAAAGGTTATCTAAAAAATAGAAAAATAGCATAATATCGTATGAAAAAAATACATCACATTTCAATTTTAATAGTAATATTTGTTTTAAGTTCTTGTTCCTCTAAGGTTAGTAAAATAGATCTTTCTGGAGTATGGGAGGTAAAATTAGATTCAACAAACATTGGAGATTCAGAAGATTGGGCATCTAATAAGTTTGTAGGAACATCTATAGATTTACCAAATACTTTAGATGATGTAGCAATAGGTACACCAAGCACTTTAGAACCTGCAATTAACAATTATGTGATGTCTAATTTAACTAGAAAACATCAATACATTGGTAAAGCTTGGTATCAAAAAGAAATAGAAGTACCAGCTTCATGGAAAGATAAAAATATTCAGTTAGGTTTAGAGCGTATCATTTGGGAATCGTCGGTTTATGTAGACGGTAATCTAATAGGTTCTGCAAATAGCCTTGTGGGCAGTCATAATTATAATTTAACTAAAAGTTTAACTCCTGGAAAACATTTACTTACTGTTTGTATTGATAATTCTAACAAATTTCCACTTATAAATGTTGCTGGAACAATGTATCCAGATAAGGTAAATCAAGATATGGCACATGCCTATACCAATCATACACAAATAAAATGGAATGGTATTTTAGGAGATATGCAACTTGTTGCCTCGGATAATAATACTCCAGAGAATGTTCAAATTTATCCAAATGCCGAATTAAATAAATTAAAAATAACATTTGATCAGTCTAATGATGTTGGAGAATCTGTAAAATTAATTATAAAATCTACTGATGGAATAGAGGTTTATAACAATAAAGTTATGGTTTCTAAAATAGAAACTAATCAGTTTGTATTAGAAGTTGATAAACCTAGTAATTTAGAATTATGGGACGAATTTAACCCAATGTTGTACAATGTAGAGGTAATTACCAATACAGGTAAAGCAGGCGCAAGATTCGGGTACAAATTTGTAAGTAGCAAAGACGGAGATTTGTTGTTGAATGATCGTAGAATTTTCTTAAGAGGAAACTTAGAGTGCGTAATTTTTCCTTTAACAGGTCATCCGCCAACAGAAAAAAAAGAATGGGCAACATTAATAAAACAAGCAAAAGCTTATGGCTTAAATCATTTGCGCTTTCATTCTTGGTGTCCACCAAAATCAGCATTTCAAGCTGCCGATGAAGCAGGATTTTATGTGCAAGTAGAATTACCGCATTGGAGTTTAAAAGTTGGAGAAGACCAAAAGACAACAGCTTTTTTAAGAAAAGAAGCAGATAAGATGATAAAAGATTATGGGAATCATCCATCTTTTATATTTATGGCTTTAGGAAACGAACTACAAGGAGACATAAGTGTTTTAAACGAAATGGTTTCCGATTTAAAACCAAAAGATAACAGACATTTATATGCTACAACCGCATTTTCTTTTCAACAACCAACAGGTACAAGACCAGAGAAAGAAGATGAATTTTTTATAGCACAGTGGACAGCAAAAGGCTGGATTCGTGGTCAAGGTATTTTTAATGCAAAACCACCGCATTTTGATGCAGATTATACATCTGGCTCAGCTCATATAAACATGCCTTTAGTGTCTCATGAAATAGGGCAGTATTCTGTTTATCCAGATATGAGTGAAATAGAAAAATATACAGGTGTTCTAAAACCGTTAAATTTTATAGCTGTAAAAAACGATTTAGAGAAAAAAGGATTGTTAGACTTAGCGCCAGATTTTACTTACAATTCAGGAAAATTAGCAGCACTTTTGTACAAAGAAGAAATAGAACGCGCTCTAAAAACACCAAGTTTTGATGGTTTTCAATTGCTTCAATTACAAGATTTTCCAGGACAAGGTACAGCTTTGGTAGGTTTGTTAAATGCTTTTTGGGAATCTAAAGGGGTTATTTCTGCGGAAGAGTTTAGCCAATTTAATAGCGAATTGGTTCCGTTAATTCGATTTGAAAAGGCGGTATATGAAAATGGAGAGCTGTTTGAAGCTACTATAGAAATTGCTAATTTTTATAAAGAATTGGATAATCAAACTATAGATTGGACTATAACAGATGAGGCTAATAACGAATTGAAAAAAGGAACTCTATCAGAAGTCAATTTAGCCATAGGTAATAATACAGATTTAGGAAAAATAGTCCATAATATTAATGTTGAAAGTGCTAAAAAATTAACAATTACGGTTAGTGTAAAAGATACCAAATACAAGAATAGTTGGAATATTTGGGTGTATCCTAAAAATGTATCTACAACTGATAAAAACATAGTGTTTACCACCTCAATAGCTACAGCAGAAAAAGCGTTAAAAAATGGTAAAAAAGTATTTTTAAATCCTGATCCAAAATCTTTAAAAGGTATTACGGGGCGTTTTGTACCTGTGTTTTGGAGTCCAGTTCACTTTCCTAATCAACCAGCAACAATGGGAGTTTTGTTAGATGAAAAACATCCAGCATTTAAAAAGTTTCCAACAGATTCTCATACCAACTGGCAGTGGTGGGATTTATGCATCAATTCGAAATCGGTAATTGTAGATTCAATTGCTACAAAACCTTTAGTTAGAGTTATTGATAATTTTGTTACAAATCATCATTTAACCAATTTGTTTGAAGCAAAAGTGGGTAATGGACAATTGGTTTTCTCATCAATAGATTTACATTCAAAATTAAATGAAAGACCTGTTGCTAGGCAATTAAAACATAGTGTTTTAGAGTATATGAAAAGCACTGATTTTAAACCAACGAGTACCATTAGTATAAAAGATATCAAATCTTTAGTTGTAAAAGGGAAGCAGTCTGGCTTCTCAGCAAAAGATATATATAAATAAAATTAAATTTAAAAAATAACACCATGTATAAGAATCATTTAAAAAATAGAATACTTTTAATAGCAACTTTTTTATTAGCTTTTGTATTTTTTTCTTGCACAGAAGATAAAAGTACTTCTGCAGACGATGAGCAATTTAATGACTTAGATGATAATAATGTAGTTGCTACTAAACCTCTTTTAAATTCAGTAAATACAAGTGGCTGGACAATGATGTTCGAAGATAATTTTGACAAACATGAACCTACAAAATGGACAATTAATAATTCTGGTAGAAGCAGAAATCCTAGAACTAATGTAGGGATAAACCAATGGTTTTGGAAACCAGAAAATGTAAGTTACAGAGATGGTAACTTAATTTTAAAAAGTGAAAAAGTTGGTGAAGATGTTATGCATTGTGGAGGTGTTTATACGTTTCAAAAATTTGAATTTACTTACGGTTATATAGAAGCTAAAATAGATATCGCAGAAACTTTTTTAGGAACACATACTGCATTGTGGTTACAAGGAGAAAATATGGGTAATGTAGATGGTACTGGTAATGATGGTGCAGAAATAGATGTTTTTGAGTCTGCTTGGATTGGTGATTATACAAAAAGTGTTATTCATGTAGATGGCTATGGTAAAGATCATAAAGCAAATACAAGAAGATGGGATGCTCCAGGGTTACATTCTGGTTACCATACTTTTGGGTTGTTGTGGAATGAAGATAAATTGGAAATTTATTATGATGGAGAATTTAAAACAAGGTACCAAGGAATATGGGTGCCTAAAGTAGAGGAATTTTTGTGGTTGTCTACAGGAGCAAGTTTTGGAGGGCCAGATAATACCAATTTTTCAGAAAGAAAGATAGGAGAATTTACAGAAGCTAAAGTAGATTACATTAGAGTTTGGAAAATGAATTAACTATCTAGAAAGTGTTTTTGTCTATGTTTTGAAGATGTTAGTCCATTTATGTTTTAATAAAATCGACTAATTTTATAGCTAAAAATTAACTAAAATTTAAATTTATGAAACAAAAAATTACTTTTTTACTTTTAATGTTGTTAGGTTCTTCTAGTTTGGTTTTTGGGCAAACTATGGTTAACGACTTTGAATCTGGGGATACAGGTTTATTGAATGTTGGAGGTACTATAGCAACTAGTGTTGTAGCAAATCCTAATCCAACCGGAGCTAATACAACCGCTAATTGTCTTGAAATTAAAAGAACAGCAGATGTTCAGTGGTGGATATTTCAGGGAATAGATGTAGCAGATATAGCAATTTCTGATACTGAAACAAAATTTATTAGTATGATGGTTCACCTTCCTGCACAGGCGGATTTAGGTGTTCGTTTAGATGCTACTGCTGATGATTCTAATGGAACTAAAATTGTAAGAGCTTTAAACAGTTACACAGATTTTAATCAGTGGCAGCAGATAATTTTTGAGGTAAAAGATGGGCCAGAAGCAACAGCTTTTACACTAGGTACGTTATTTAGAATTACTTTTCATCCAGATATGGGGTTTGAAAATGACCCTGTAGGAAGAGTACTTAACGATACAGATGCAATAGGATATATTGACGAAGTTCAAATTTTGGACGAGAATCCTTTACCTGCTTTAAGTACATCAAATTTTAAACTAGAAAATAACGTATCGTTATTTCCTAATCCAGCAAAAAACACATTTAAAGTAAGTACTGTTAATGGAGTTACAATAGATAGTGTTTCTGTTTATAATATTTTAGGTAAACAAGTAAATGTATTTAAAACTGGAGTTAATCAATTTGATATTTCTTCTTTATCTACTGGAATGTATATGGTTAAAATTAAAGACAGCAATGGAAGTTTAGCTTCTAAAAAACTGTTTGTAAGATAAACTATAGAAACTATTTAATTAGATTTTTAATAAAAACTCGAATTAAAAAAAACAGATGTATAAACATATATCTGTTTTTTTTGGCTTAAATTTTAAGAATATTTACAATCAATTTTAAAAATGAAAGTATATTTTAAAATAATCTTACTATTTTTTATAATAATATCTTGTAAAAATGAGACTAACGTAAGACCTGTTTATGTTGCTGAAAAATGGACTAATCCTGAGTGGGAAAATCCAGAAATTTTTCAAATAAATAGAGAAAAACCTAAAGCTACTTTTTACAATTACGATACCACTGATGATGCTGTTCTTGGTAAAAATTGGAAATCATCTTCAAGCTATAAACTCTTAAATGGTAAATGGCGTTTTTATTATACAGATAGCGTACAAGGAAGGCCAGAAAATTTTTATGAAGAACAATTTAGCTTAAAAGGTTGGGATACCATTACGGTACCTTCTAACTGGGAAATGCAAGGATTTGGATTACCAATTTACACAAATATTGTCTATGTTTTTCCAAAGAATCCACCATTTATTCCGCATCATATAAATAATGTAGGGAGCTACAAAAGAGATTTTGAAATTCCCACAAAGTGGGAAGGTAAAGACGTTTACTTACATTTTGCTGGAGTTAGTGGAGCCATGTATGTGTATGTAAATGGTGTTAAAGTAGGGTATAGTGAAGGGAGTAAAACTCCAGCCGAATTTAATATTACCAAATACATTAGATCTGGAAACAATCAAATAGCAGTTCAGGTATTGCGTTGGTCTGATGCTAGTTATATAGAGGATCAAGATTTTTGGAGGTTAAGCGGTATAGAAAGAGATGTGTATTTAAGAGCAGACCACCCAATTGCTATCAACGATTTTAGAGTAGGTAGCGATTTGATAAATAATTATAAAGATGGTGCATTTAGCTTAGATGTAGAAATTAAAAATACTAAAAAATCAATTGAAACAAGAAAGCTAAATATTATGCTTTTTAATGATGGGCATACCCCCGTTTTTTCTAAAACTAAAAATGTAAACGTTTCTAAAGAAAAATCAAACATTGTATTTAAAGAAACGATTCAGAATGTAAAATCTTGGACGGCAGAAACACCAAATTTATATACAGCAGTACTAACTTTGAGTAATGAAAATGAAGATATTTTACAGACTACTGCTGTAAAAGTAGGTTTTAGAAATATAAAAATTAAAAACAATCAATTTTTAGTAAACGGAAAACCTATTTTAATCAAAGGTGTAAATCTTCATGACCACGACGAAATTACTGGGCATGTGGTTGATGAAAAATTAACCATTAAAGACCTTAGCCTAATGAAGCAGAATAACGTAAATGCTATTCGCTGTAGCCATTATCCTAAAAATGCTTTTTTTTACGATTTGTGCGATACATATGGTTTTTATGTTATTGATGAAGCAAACATCGAAACCCATGGGATGGGAACAACAAACCAAGGTTTAGATAAAAAACCAGAACTTAAAAAAGTACATCCTGCGTATCGTAAAGATTGGAAAGCAACACATTTAGATAGAACGATCCGAATGTTTGAACGTGATAAAAATCATCCTTCAATTGTAACTTGGTCTTTGGGAAATGAAGCGGGTAATGGCGACAATTTTTTTGCAACTTATCAATGGCTTAAAAAAAACGATACTTCTCGTCCAACACAATACGAAGGAGCGACACATTACGAGAATACAGATATTCAAGCTCCTATGTATGATAGAATTCCGAAGTTGATTCGTTATGCGGAAAATAACCCCAAACGACCATTAATTTTGTGTGAATACTCTCATGCTATGGGAAACAGCTTGGGTAATTTTAAAGATTATTGGGATGTTATTCGAAAATACGACGTACTTCAAGGTGGTTTTATTTGGGATTGGGTAGATCAAGGTCTTTTAACCAAAACCGATGATGGAGAAAAATATTGGGGATATGGAGGCGATTTTGGTGCAGCTCATCTTCAAAATGATGCCAATTTTTGTTTAAACGGAATTGTAAATCCCGATAGAACTCCACATCCTGGATTAGAAGAGCTTAAAAAAGTATATCAAAACATTCATTTTTCTGAAGCCAATTTTAAAACAGGACAAGTTACAATTACCAACGAGTACTTTTTTATCAACTTAAATCATTTTAAAATAAATTGGGAGCTGTTTAAAGAAGGAGAAAAAGTAACTTCCGGAAGTTTAGGAGTTCTAGATATAGCTCCAAGAGAGTCAAAAAAGGTACTCTTAAATTTACCAAAACTTGATTACAATAAAAATGAATACACACTTAATTTAGTTGCAATTACCAATAAAGAATTACCATTATTAACAAAAGGACACCCTTTGGCAAAAGCTCAATTTATAACGGGTACTTTCACTCCTAAATTCAAAAAAAACACAAAAGATAAGATTCAAGTTTCTATAACAGATAGCATTATTACTTTTAAATCAGAAGCTATTATGGCTAGTTTTAATAGAGCATCTGGAATACTATCAAATTTAGATTACGGAAGTGGAAATAGTATTGAAAAAGGAATAACCGCTAACTTTTGGCGAGCAACAACAGATAACGATTACGGATTTAACATGCCAAAGCATTTTGGCGTTTGGAAAAAAGCTACTGAAAATCAAAAGTTGGTTTCAATCTTTTTAAAAGATGGTAATTCAAACATCAATATTTCAGGTAAAAAAGAATTAGCAATTCAAAAAAGTAATGCCTTATTTTTAGAAGTTAATTACGCTTTACCTAATGATATCGCTAAAATTAAAATGAGTTATAAAATAGAGGCATCAGGTCAAATTACAGTCACAAACTCACTTGTAGATGTTCAAAAAAAGCTGCCTAATTTACCTCGTTTTGGCACTAATTTTATCATTAAAAATAAATTTAATCAAGTAAATTGGTACGGTAGAGGTCCCTTAGAAAATTATCAAGACAGAAAAACGTCTCAGTTTGTAGGTAATTATGAAGCTTCCGTTTCAGAGTTGTATTACCCATACATTAGACCTCAAGAAAATGGATATAGAATAGATATTCGTTGGGTAACTTTTACAGATAGTAAAGGAGTAGGAATTAAAATATCAGGACCAAAACTGATAAGTTTTAGTGCGCATCATCAATACAATTCAGATTTTGATGCGGGTCAAACAAAACAACAACGCCATACCACAGATATTGTAAAAAGAGATTTTGTAAATGTTAATATTGATAATGAGCAAATGGGAGTAGGAGGAGATACAAGTTGGTGGACAAGACCTTTGGAGCGGTATCAAATTAAAGCCCAAAATCAATCGTATTCATACAGCATTATTCCTATAAAATAATCATATAACTTGTAATTATCTTTATTAATGAATCGTTTTCTTTCAATATTTTTTTTCATTTTCCTTGTTAGTTTTGGGTGCAAATCAAAACCAGAAACTTTAGAAAAAAAAGTTGCTAAAAGCAACTTACCTAACGTTATTGTTATTTTAATAGATGATGCGGGTTACGTAGATTTTGGTTTTATGGGAAGTAAAGATTTGCAAACTCCTCATATTGATGCGTTAGCTAAAAGTGGTGTAATTTTTACAGACGCTCATGTAAGTGCTACGGTTTGTGCGCCATCTAGAGCAGGATTAATTACAGGTAAATACCAACAACGTTTTGGTTTTGAGGCTAATGGTACTGGAGGAATTGGTTTGAGTGATGATGTGGTAACTATTGCAGACGTCTTTAAAAAGAACAATTATAATACTTATGCTCTAGGAAAATGGCATTTAGGAGCATCAGCTTCAGACCATCCTAATCAAAGAGGTTTTGATGAGTTTTATGGTTTTTTAGCAGGAAGTCGTTCTTATTTTCCATTAGAAACCCCATCAAAAGAAAAAATGTTACAACATAATGGAAAGCGTGTTGTTTTTGAGGGTTATATGACAGATGTTTTAGGAGATCAGTCTGTTGCATTTATAGAAGATTCAAAAGAGAAACCATTTTTTATGTATTTGTCTTACAATGCAGTTCACACTCCAATGCACGCTAAAAAAGAAGATTTAGAAAAGTTTAAAAATCATCCAAGAAAAGAGTTAGCAGCCATGACATGGAATTTAGATCAGAACATAGGAAAACTACTCAAAAAACTTGAGGATTTGGGTAAAAGAGAAAATACACTACTCTATTTTTTAAGTGATAATGGAGGAGCGCATAACAATCAATCTTCTACTGGGGTTCTAAAAGGTTGGAAAGGTAACAAATTTGAAGGCGGGCATAGAATTCCGTTTGTAGTAAGTTGGCCTAAAAATATCAAAGGAAGTACAACTTTTAATGGATTAACTTCTTCTCTAGATATTTTTACAACCTCTATAGCGGCTGCAAAAATAGACAAACCCAAAACTTTAAAATTAGACGGGAAAAATTTGTTGCCTTATGTAACTGGTGAAAAAAAAGGGAATCCTCACGAAAGTTTATTTTGGAGAAAATTAGACGAGTCTGCAGCTAGAATGGGAGACTATAAAATAATCAACCTTAACAATTACGGCACCGTTTTGTACAATTTAAAAGATGATTTGAGTGAAACCGAAGACCTGTCTCAACAAAATAAAAAACAAGTTGATCGTTTGTTGTCTGTTTATCATCATTGGGAAAACCAACTAATGGATCCTTTATGGTTAGAAGGAAAGCCTTGGATGGATGTTACCTATCATATTCACGAACAACTCATGCAAAATAAAGAACCAGAGTATAAAGACATTTGGAGTCCTGCTTTTAAAAAGCGAAAACAAGACTAAATACGTTTCCTAACAAATGAAGGAATGTGGCCTTTTACT
Source organism: uncultured Polaribacter sp. (assembly GCA_964410075.1). GTDB lineage: Bacteria > Bacteroidota > Bacteroidia > Flavobacteriales > Flavobacteriaceae > Polaribacter. Next base: position 26,311 of record CAYPHE010000002.1, on the reverse strand, counting down.
TTTTTGTACTGCCTGTTAAAGTTAGATAAATTGTTAAATCCAGATAATTCAGCTATTTCAATAATGGGTAAATCTACTTGTTGTTCTAAAAGTCTTGTGGCATGCTCAACTCGTATTTCATTTAAAAAGGTAACGTACGTTTTGTTAGTTCGTTTTTTAAAATATTTACAAAATGCATTTTTAGTCATATTCGCCTCATTTGCAATAGTTTCTAATGAAATGTCTTTTTGATAGTTAGTCATCGTGTATTCAAAAACATGACGCATACGGTTACCCTCGTTATCAGAATAGGTTTTTTCATATATAAAAGTGGAAAGTGTTTCAGATTTAGCAGTAGCAATGTATTTTAAAATTTCTAAAAACAAAATAAATCGTTCTAATTTAGAGGATTTTTTTAGTTTTTTAAAGCATTCTATAATTTCACTTTTATTATTTTTTACAACCAAACCTTGAGTAGATTTTACAAAAAAACGTTTAAGTTTTGTAAATTCACTCAATTCAAAAAAAGTATCACCAAAAGAAGATTCAGTAAAAAATAAACTCAACATTTTAGATTCAGTTACACCGTGTTTATCACTTTTAAAAGCATGTGGTAAATTGCTGCCAATAATAAAAATATCATTTTCTACATAACTAGAAATATGATCACCTACCAGTAGCGTTCCGTTTCCTTTTTCTATAAAACTAAGCTGAATTTCAGTATGTTGATGTAACTTATCATAAAAAACAGCTTCAATATCTTCTTGATAAATTAATGCGCTATTTTCTGGCTTAGGTATTTTAAAAGGGTGTACTTTCATTAATACAAAAATATTCAAAATATAAATATAATTTGAATAAATGGATAATATAATACTAAAAACGAATAATTTAGTAGTATTGTTGATGGTAATATTTATATAGTTTTAAAACTCATTAAAAAGAATAAAAAATGAAATCCAATTGGGATGGTGTAATGCCTGCAGTGTTTACATGGTTGAAAGAGTCAAAATCTGGTACTCTTGAAATTGATTTTGATACAACACAAAAACAGGCCGCAGGTATTTTAAAAGCTCAAGGAAAGGGTGGAAGTAGAATGAGCGGACTTGTTGGTTCTGGTACTCTGGGAGAGAATAGCTATTTGAGTAACAAACAGCGCCTTTCTTTACTTAAATCCCTTTCTGAGGTTGCTAAGGAATACAATGTTCCGTTAATCAGCGGAGCTTCAGCAGAAACTAAGGAAGAACTTGCCAAAATCATTGAAGGGCTTGCAACAGTAGGAGTTGATACAGTAATGGTTATGCCGCCAAAAACTAAGAAGATTCCTTCTGAAAAAGAGATGTATGAGTATTATGCTCTTTCTGAAGCAACTGCAAAGGATATAGGTATAACAATGATGCCTTATAACAACCCTGATGCAGCTGGTTATCATTCGCTTTCAACGGATCTTCTTTTAAGACTTTCTGTGCTTCCTAATGTAACAGCTCTTAAAATATCGACTATAGATGTTTCAATTATTGAAACACTGATGCTAGAAAACAAAGATTTAAAAGTTTTGGCAGGAGTAGATACAGTTACTGTACATGCAGGACTCGCTGGAGCGTGTGGTGGTATTACAGGTGTAGGTTGTATCTTCCCCAAAGCAAGTGTTACCATGCAGGAGTATGTTTTAAATGGGGAATGGTCTAAGGCAAACAAAATTTCTCAGGCTTTAAATTCCATATCCTATCTGGATGCTCAGCCGTTGCTTTTGGAATATTTAAAACTTGCTATGGGAATTCACCATAATGATGTTGCTGGAGGGCTGCGTACCTTTGGTAAGAAATTAACTAAACAGCAAATTGATGATGTCCATGCAAGATATATTCTTGCAAAAGAAAGACTTGAAGTTTTGGACTTAATAAGTTGATCTTTTTAAATATTTAAAAATGAGAAAACTTCGTTTTATAGAAAACAAATATGTAGATTTTATAACACGTTTATCACAATTATAGAGATGTTTATGAGAAAAGATTTTTCATTTTAAGGTATTTTGTAAAAAATACCTATTATCAAAAAAAGTAGTTTACAAACGAGTAAATTAAAAAACATTAAAAAAATAAGTAACAATGACTACAGGAAAAAACTATATCGGGCAAACACTTAAAGCCTCAGGTAATAGTACTTATAAAACCGTAAACCCTAAACTAAATATTGAAAACCCAACACCGTTTTTTGATGCCACGGAAGAAGAAGTAAATGAGGCAGTAAATTTAGCCTGGAACGCTTTTAAAATTTTTAGAAAAGTATCAGGAGCTAAAAGGGCGGCTTTTTTAAATGCCATTGCCGATGAGATTTTAGCTTTAGACACAACATTAATCGACATGTATATGTCAGAATCTGGTTTGCCAGAAGGAAGAGCGGTTGGAGAGCGTGGTAGAACTATTTTCCAGTTACGATCTTTCGCTGCATTAATTGAGAATGAAACTTGGAGAGATAATATTTTTGATGCCGCAGAGCCCGATAGAAAACCATTACCAAAAGCAGATTTAAGAAAAACCTCTATTCCATTAGGACCTGTAGTTGTTTTAGGAGCAAGTAATTTTCCACTGGCATTTTCCACCGCAGGTGGAGATACAGCTAGTGCTTTGGCAGCTGGTTGTCCAGTAATTGTAAAATCGCACCCAATGCATTCTGGAACAGGAGAATTGGTTGCTAATGCAGTTATTAAAGCAGCAAAAGATACAGGAATGCCAAATGGAGTGTTTTCAAATTTAAACGGAAAAAGTATAGCAGTAGGTACTGTTTTAGTAAAACATGCAAAAGTAAAAGCAGTTGGTTTTACAGGAAGTGTTGGAGGAGGAAGAGCTTTATTTAATCTTGCGGCTGAGCGTGAGGAACCTATTCCTGTTTTTGCAGAAATGGGGAGTATAAATCCTGTAATAATAACGCCTCAAGCTTTAGAGAAGCGTTCAGAAGCTTTGGCATCTCAATATGCAGGCTCTATTACTTTAGGAACTGGTCAGTTTTGTACCAATCCAGGGTTGTTACTAACCATAGCTAGTAAAAAAACAGAACAGTTTGTAAATGATTTAGCAGATAAAACCGTGGCAATTGAGGCGCAATGCATGTTGCATCCAAACATTAAAGCAGGTTTTTTAGAAAATGGTGCAAAAGTATCTTCACAAAATGGTGCAGAGACCGTTGCTAAAATTAAAGATGAAGTTGCACCAAACTATGCACCATCTCAAATTGTAAGTGTTTCAGGAAAAGACTTCTTAGAAAATCCAAAATTACAACAAGAAGTATTTGGTCCATTTTCTTTAGTTGTTAAAGCTGAAAACGAATCTGAGTTAATTGCAATTATAAATGGTTTAGAAGGGCAATTAACAGGCACTATAATAGCAGAAAAAGAAGAGTATGCAAACCTTCATCCTATTATTGATGCATTAGAAGATAGAGTAGGACGTATTATTTTTAATGGAGTACCAACAGGTGTAGAAGTTTGCCCTTCTATGCAACACGGTGGACCTTACCCAGCATCAACAGATTCTAGATTTACAGCTGTAGGAACCAATTCAATTAAGCGTTGGGTTCGTCCGATAAGTTACCAATCTTTTCCAAAAGAATTATTACCAGAAGCTTTAAAAGGATAACAATTATATTAAAAAGTTATGACTAGAATATCAATTTTTTCTACTAGAATAAGTTTTATTAATTTTTTTATAGTTGTAACTTTTGGTATTATTTTTCAAAGTTGTAAAGAAACAAAGAGTAGCAATACGAGTGATCGCTTAAAAACAATAATTGAAGAATATCAAAACCATAAAGGATACGATGAGAAGTTGTATCCTTTAGGTATTTTCACAAAAGAATTCTATAAAAGCGAGGCTGAATTTGCAAAAAATAAACTAGAAGAATTATCAGAAATAGATGTAGCTACTTTAAGTGAAACGGAACAAATTTCATACGAGCTTTTCAATTTTATTTTAAAAGATAAAATTAATTTTTATGAATTTGAATGTTATTTAAATCCGCTTCTTTCAGATTCAGGTTTTCATACCAATTTAACTTACGAAGTAAAACAGCTTACCAATTACAAACAAGTAAAAACATACTTAAATAAGTTAAATGCTATACCAAGTTTTGTAGATCAGCATATTGCAAATATGCAAGAAGGTCTAGAAAAAGGCTTGTCGCAATCTAGAGTTATTTTTAATGGTTACGAGTCTACATATAACAATCATATTGTAGATAATTATGAAGATAGTTTTTATTATAAACCTTTTAAGCGTCTTCCAGAAAAACTAACTACGGCGCAAAAAGATTCTGTATTACTTGCTGCAAAACAAGTTGTTGAAACGGTTGTTATTCCTCAATTTAAAAAAATAAAACACTTTTTTGATAATGAATATCTACCAAATACAAGAAAATCTACAGGTGCTTTAAACTTGCCAAATGGTAAAGCATTTTATCAAAATAGAATTAATTTTTATACAACAAGTAACTCTTATACAGCAGAAAAAATACATGAGATTGGTATAAAAGAAGTGGCTCGTATAAAATCTGAAATGCAAAAAATAATAACTGACTTAAATTTTAAAGGAAGTTTTTCTGATTTTTTAAAATTTTTAAGAACAGATACACAGTTTTATGCCAAAACACCAAACGAATTATTAATGCGGGCAAGAGACATTGCTAAACGAGCAGATGCACAACTGCCTAAATTTTTTAAAACACTTCCTAGAAAGCCTTATGGAGTAGCTCCTGTGCCAGATGCCATTGCGCCAAAATATACAGGGGGGCGTTATGTGCCAACGTCAAAAGAGAGCACAGAACCTGGTTACTATTGGGTAAATACCTATAATTTACCAAGTAGAACATTATATACTTTGCCAGCATTAACCGTACACGAAGCTGTGCCAGGGCATCATTTACAGGGAAGTTTGAATAAAGAATTAGGAGATAGTATTCCTAAATTTAGAAAAAACCTTTACCTATCTGCTTACGGAGAGGGATGGGGATTGTATGCTGAGTTTTTAGCAGATGAAATGGGAATGTACACAACCCCTTACGAGCAATTTGGCAAATTAACTTACGAAATGTGGAGAGCTTGTAGATTGGTAGTTGATACTGGAATTCATGCAAAAGGATGGTCTAGACAAAAGGTGGTAGAGTACATGACTTCTAATACGGCATTATCCATTCACGAAGTAAATACAGAGACAGATCGATACATTTCGTGGCCAGGACAAGCATTGTCTTATAAAATTGGCGAATTAAAAATAAGAGAGTTACGTAAACTAGCAGAGGAGACTTTAGGAGAAAAATTTGATATCCGAGAATTTCATGAAATTATTTTAGAACAAGGAACAGTAACCTTGTCAATTTTAGAAAACAGAATTAAAAAGTATATAGAAAAAGTAAACAATGAGTAGAACTACTTTTGAATGTATAGATGCGCACACTTGTGGCAATCCGGTAAGGCTTGTTAAAGTAGGTGGTCCAGAACTTGAGGGTAAAAATATTAGTGAAAAGAGACAATACTTTCTAAAAGAATTTGATTGGATTCGTAAAGGTTTAATGTTTGAACCTCGTGGACATGATATGATGAGTGGAAGTATTTTGTACCCGCCCCATAACCCAGAAAACGATTTTGCGATTTTATTTATTGAAACTTCGGGTTGTTTGCCTATGTGTGGTCACGGAACTATTGGTTCTGTTACTATTGCTATAGAAGAAGGTTTGGTTCAGCCTAAAATACCAGGAAAAATTAAAATGGAAACGCCTGCTGGTTTAGTTGAAATAGACTATAAACAAACAGATTCTAAAGTAGATTGGGTGAGATTAACTAATGTAAAAAGTTATTTAGCAGCAGAAGGATTAACCATAACTTGTCCAGAATTAGGAGAGTTAATTTTTGATGTTGCCTACGGTGGTAATTTTTATGCAATTATAGATCCTCAAAAAAACTTTTCTGGAATTCAAGATTTTTCTGCGAGTAAAATTATTCAATATTCACAGGTTATTCGTAAACAGATCAACCAAAAATATTCAAATAAATTTATTCATCCCGAAAATGAAACCATAAGAGATGTATCTCATTTACTTTGGACGGGTACTCCGATCGATTCAAAATCATCAGGAAGAAATGCTGTTTTTTATGGAGATAAAGCCATAGACAGAAGTCCTTGTGGTACAGGAACTTCTGCAAGAATGGCGCAGCTTTATGCTAAGGGTAAATTAAAAAAAGGAGAAGAATTTATTCATGAAAGCTTTATAGGAAGTAAATTTATTGGTAGGGTAGAAAAAGTAACTACACTTAATAGCAAATTAGCAATTATACCAAGTATACAGGGTTGGGCTAAAATTTATGGGTATAATACTATAATAATAGACGATAAAGAAGATCCTTATGCTCACGGTTTTCAAGTAATTTAAATTTTAAGATGAGTAAGAATATAATCATTATTGGAGGTGGAATTATTGGTTTATGTTCAGCATATTACCTTCAAAAAGAAGGTCATCAGGTTACAATTATAGATAAATCTGATATGAATTCTGGAGCATCTTATGTTAATGCAGGTTATATTACTCCAAGTCACTTTATTTCGTTAGCAGCACCAGGTATAATTACTAAGGGATTAAAATGGATGTTTAATCCTAAAAGTCCGCTTTATATAAAACCGAGGTTAGATGTAGATTTCTTAAAATGGGCTTGGGCTTTTAAAAAGTCGGCTACACCTTTAAAAGTAGAAAAATCAATTAAGCCTTTATTAGATATCAATTTACTTAGTAGAGAACTGTATCAAGAATTAAAGAATTCGAACGATTTTAATTTCCATTTAGAAAGAAAAGGACTTTTAATGTGCTATAAAACAGATAAAGTTGGCGAAGAAGAATGGAAAGTAGGAAAACGTGGAATAGAGGAAGGTTTACAAGTAGAAAATTTATCTGCAAGTGAGGTTTTGCAACTAGAACCCGAAGCTAATTTAAATTGTAAAGGTGCAGTATATTATCATTCTGATGCCCACATGACTCCTAACAGTTTTATGAAAGAAATGATTTTGCATTTAAAAAGAAAAGGTGTGCTAATTTTTAAGAATGAAAAAGTTGAAGATATTACAATAACAAATCAGCAAATTTCTAAAGTAATTACAAATAAGCAACATTTAAGTTGCGATGAAGTTGTTTTAGCGGCAGGAAGTTGGAGTCCGAAAATTAGTGAAAAATTAGGCTTAAAATTGTTACTTCAGCCAGGGAAAGGATATCGTATTGATGTAAAAAATGATACTAAAATTACCATTCCTACAATATTATGCGAGGCAAAAGTAGCCGTAACACCAATGGAAGGGTTTACAAGGTTTGCAGGTACAATGGAGATGGCAGGAATAAATCATAACATAAATCCTGTAAGAGTAAATGCTATAGCTGAAGCAAGCGCTTCATATTATAATAAACTTCAAATAACAGCTACAGAAAAAGTTAATGCTGCTTGTGGTTTGCGCCCATGTTCGCCAGATGGCTTACCATATATTGGTAAATCTTTAAAGTATTTAAATCTAAGCATTGCTACAGGACATGCAATGATGGGGTGGAGTTTAGGACCTGCAACAGGAAAATTAATATCAGAATTAATTTCAGAAAAGCAAACATCGTTAAACCTTTCTAGTTTTGCTATTGAAAGAAACTTTTAGTTTTTTATATAAGTTTTTAAGTAAAAAGGATAGCATTAAATTCAAGAAAAACACCAAAAACTTTCGTAGGCTGTAAAAAGTTTTTTCGTATATGTTTTTGAGTATTTTAATTGTTCGTTTTTGAAACTTATATGTTCAAAATTTTCATTTTTATAAATATTATGTGCTCTAATTTTTATAAGCTATAATTGTTAATATTAAGATTTATACAATTTATATAAATGCATATTCTTTATTTGCCATTAAAATTTTGTTTAAAAATTTATAAGTAGAGTGTTTTTGTACATGTTTAGAGTATTTTGCTTCATGTTTTTGCTTTTTGTTTATATTAAATTTACCCATCTATATAAGATAAGACATAATTATGAGAAAAAAACTTTTAACAGGACTGGTTTTAGTTATTCTTACTTCGTCAATAACACTTTATTTTCAGAACGATTTTTTTAAAAAAAATAGCGAAGATGTAGAGTATAATTATGGTGCCGATTATGAGCATCATGAAGAAGAAACTCCAGAAGAAATTGCTTATGAAATGGCTATGGATGAGGAAGCTTTACCAAAACCATTTGATTATACTGCATTAAAGGGAGATGACTTAGAAGAATACAATTCTTGGCTTAAGGAAACTGAAAAATCTGGTTTTCTATTTAGTAGTCAAGAGGATTTTTCAAATTATTTTAAAGCTGCAAAGCAAAATATGTCTTCTCTTACAACCGAAAAATATTTTTATGCTAATAGCACCTTATCTGGTACTTGGGATCAAAAATATTTACACATGACATCTACAACAAATCCGGGTTATAATGAAGGAGGTTTTAGAACTGACGGCTCTTTATATGATCCTGTAAATGAAGAAATGTATATTGTATCTTTTGCAGGACATATCTATAAAATAGATGAAGATGCTCCTGTAAAATGGTCGCTTAGAAACCATACAAAAAGCTTTGAAGGAGATAAATTTAATGGTGTAAACCTGCAAGACGGTTCTTTTAGGTTATTAAACCAAAAAGCTAATGGAGGTATGGAGTTTTCAGACGACGAAGGACGAACTTGGATGGATGCTAATGGAGCATTCTTTCAAGGTAGTGCAAACTACACCACTACAGTTACCAAAAAAGGAAATAGCAAACGTATACTAGCGCACGGAGCAAGAAGAAATGCCTCTGATGGAAATGCATGGTACGACTATGTTTATATTTCTACTGACTACGGTTTAAATTATACGACATCAAGTTTAACTTTTAAAAGCTCTTCGTTTGATGTAGAAATTTTAAAACCTCATGGTAGTAGAGCAGTTTACCTATTAGCTAGAAGAACTAGCGATTCTAAATTGTATGTATACAAAATGGGAGAAAATGATGCCGATTTTTCTTTAATTCATGAACCAACGGTAAAAGTAGATGCTTTAAGTTCTGTACAAGGAACTACAGTAAATGGAACTACACATTTTTATATCAGTTATGGCAATACATCTATTTATTATTCGGGTAACGAAGGTGCTACTTGGACAAAAAGTGTTACCGCAAGCGATACTGGAAGAAACATCGTTGAAGTACACCCAACAAAACCAAATATTGTTTTTAAAGGATTTGTTGAATTATGGATTTCTACAGACTATGGAGTAACTTGGACTAGGAATAACCATGTTTTAAGTAACAATGATATATATGTTTGGGATTTACAACATTATAAAACTTTTGATAAGGAAGATGGAGGATTTTTTACAATATCAGGTTACGATTTTGGAACCTATTATTCAACATCACCAGAAGATTGGAATTCTTGGGTTAGTGTAAGTAAAGGTAATCCTACCACAATGTGTTATGATGCTGAAACCAGCGAAAAACACAACATAGTTTATACAGGAAATCAAGACAGAGGCTCACAAAGTTTTTCTGGAGATAATGATTATGATAAAAGTATACCCATACCAACAGCTAGAGAAGCAAATACAGATGTTTTAAGAGTAGCTGTTGCTAATGGAGGAGAATCTGCTTGGTACTGGTATTATTATGGAGCTATTGGAAGAAGCTCTGTAACCAATGGAGGTAATTTTAGAACGGTAGTTTCAAGAAGAGATCTTTATCCTAACTGGTCTGCTACAAGTATGGTACCTTCTCCAAATGAAAGTGAAGATGCAGTATATATACCTTGGGCAAATCAATTACATAAATTAACATATAATGGCAGTACGGTAGATAGAACTTTACATTCTTTTACGTTTTCTGAAACAACACGTAGTTTCGGATATTCGAAAATAAGTAGAAACCGTTGGTATGTTGGTTTAACTTCTGGTAAATTTATGTACTCTACAGACGGTGGTAATAGTTTTACAGCTTCTAGCTATTCTGGTTCTTGGCCACAACAAGATAATTCTCATAGAAAGAGAAGACAAGTTATAGCAACAAGTCCTATAGACGAAGCAACAGTATATTATGCAGGAAAAGGGAATATGTTTTTAATTTCTAATGACGGTGGAAAAACATTTACAAATCATAATTCTGGACTTAATGTAGATCGAATCACGGAGTTAGATGCATCTCCAAATGGTCAATATATTTTCGCAGCCTGCGAATTTGATGGAGCTTGGGTTTATTCTGTTCAGCAAGATCAATGGTTTAAAATGGATGGACTAGCCGTACCAGATGCATTAGGGTATACAGATGTACAATTTATAGAATCTGAAAACGCAGTACGTTTTGCAACTTATGGTAGTGGGGTTTTAGATTTTATATTAGATCAAGATTTTTCTGAGGTTTTTGTTGCAGCAGATAACTTTACAATTCAAACTGTTGACGAAACTTGTCAAGGTAAAAATGGTCAAATTCAGATTAATACAAAATTCAAACACAATTATAGAGTAACTATTGGAGTAACAGAATATAGCTTTAATGAAGCTTTAAATGTGCCAAATTTAGATCCTGGAGTTTATGATATTTGCTTTGGAATATCTAATACAACCTACGAACATTGTGTTAATTTAGAAATTGAAGCTTCTGGGTTGTTGAGTGGAAAATTTGTTACATCAAAGAAAGGTTTTGTTGGTGTTAATATTGAAACTGGAACCGCACCATATAAGGTATTTGTAAATAATCAGCAGGTAATGGAAACTAGCAACACTTCTTTTAGTGTTCCTGCAAGAGAAGGAGATATTGTTAATATTGAAACCAAAGCTACTTGCGAAGGTAAATTAACCAAGGTAATGGATGCATCTAGCAAATTAAAAGCTTTTCCAAACCCAGTAATCAATCAATTTGAATTGAGTATTCCTCAAACTTCAAAGTCTAATGTAAGTGTAGAATTGTATTCTATAACTTCTGGCTTAGTTTCTAAAAAACAATATAAAGTAGTTGGAGGTAAAGTATCAGTAGATATGAAAGACTATTCTTCGGGAATTTATTTTGTAAGAATAGCAGGTTTTGAAAATGCTCAAACGCTTAAAATTGTAAAGCAATAAAAAAAATAAATCATGAGAAATAGTATATTTAAACTAATGCTTTTAACTTTTGTATGTCTGTCTTGTTCCTCAGGAGGTGACTCTGATGACGGAGATGGAGGAGGAGGTCTTGAAAGCAAGCCTACAGTGCCAAGTTTGGTTTTTCCTGGACAAGACCAGTTATGCACAACCAATGTTTTAAATTTTGAATGGCAAGCCTCTACAAACGAAGATGGCAGCTCTGTAATTTATACTTTAGAAATAGCTAAGGATAATCAATTTTCAAATAAGGTTGTAGATGAAGTACTTACAGATTTGTCTAAAACAATTACTTTAGAAAAAGGTTTTGCATACTATTGGAGAGTTAAAGCAAAAAGTACAAAAAGTATAGAGAGCGATTACTCACCAACAGCACAATTTTATACAGAAGAAGTCCCTAATAGCAATCATTTACCATTTGCACCTAGTTTAGTAAAGCCTTTTTTAGGGCAAACTTTAGAAAGTGGAAATACTACAGTTTCTTTAGAATGGTCTGCCTCCGACGTAGATAAAGATCCACTTACATTTGATGTTTATTTTGGTAAAAGTAAAGATGCTCTTGCTAAGGTTGCTGAAAATATTCAGGCAACTACTTTTGAAACCAATTTAGATACTGCAGATACAACCTATTATTGGAAAATAAAGGTAAAAGACGATAAAGGAGCAGAAGTTACTGGTCCTCTTTGGTATTTTAAACGTTAAATAGAAAAATAAAACTAGGCAAAAATTTGCTTAGTCGTTGCACAGCCTCATAGTTTGCGTGGTAGTTTTCGAAGTATTAATATAATATACCACCACTAATTAAACTTCAGTTTTAAACTGGAGTTTTTTTGTTTATATAACCATGTAATTTGCTCTTAAATCTCATAAAAAAGAATAATCTAAAAAAGTAATATATATTTGATATTTTTATAAGCTGTCTTTTTTTAATTTAAAGCTTATGTTATTAAACTTTAAATTTTAACACTTAAAAATATTGGCAACTAATAATGATTAAATTTTTATTTGGTTTACTTCTTGTTTCTGGAACTTTATATTCTTCAAATAATATAGACTCGCTACTTATAGATTTAGAATCTAAAATGGCAAAACGTTCTTTTTTTGACACCAATAAAGAAAAAGAAATTAATAAATATAAAAGTATACTTGAAGACAACCTTTTAGATGATAAAACAAAATTTCAAATTAGAAAAAAGCTAATCTACGAGTTAGAATACTATAGTTTTGATGCCGCATTATACTACACTTTAGAAAATTTAAATGTATCTAAAGAGCTAAATGATACTACTCTTATTATAGATTCTAAAATTTTACTTGCTAAATTACTTATGGAGTCTGGTAGGTATAAAGAATCTTTAGATATTTTAACCCAGTTGAAAAGAGATGAGATTCCTTCTAAATTACTTCAAAGCTATTTTTATTCTTTAAAAGAGGGCTACTCAGAATTAAGCTATTACTCTTCTATTCCAGAAAATGAACACAAATATTATTGGTTACACAAAAATTATCAAGATTCATTAGCTGCAATATTGCCAGAAAATTCTGATGAATTACTTAGACTACGAGAAAAAGAATACAGAGACGAAAGGCAACTAGAAAAAGCATTACAAGTTAATGACACAAGATTAATGGGTAAAAAGAGTGGAACACGTATTTATTCGTTAATCACTTTTGAAAGGTCCTTATTATATGAATTGGCAAAAAATAGAGATTTAGAAAAAAAGTTTCTTGTTTTTTCTTCTATTTCAGACATTCAAGCTTCTGTAAAAGATAATGCGTCTTTGGCAAAATTAGCAATGAGGCTTTATGAAGAAAAAAAGATTTTTAAAGCGCACAAGTATATTAACTTTTCATTAGATGATGCAAAATTCTTTAATTCTAAATTAAGGTTTATTAACCTGTCTAATATACTTCCTGTTATTACAGAAGCCTATGAGCGAGAAAGTAATTTGCAAAATAAAAAATTAACCAAGTCTTTACTATTTATAAGTATTCTTGCAGTATTTCTGCTTTTTACATTAGTTTTTATTTACAGACAGTATAAAAAATTATCTCTAGCAAGAGAACAGCTTAATAGTGCCAATTCAGAGTTAAAAGACCTTAACTCTCAATTAAACATTTCTAACGATAATTTAAATGAATTATATCAAGAACTTCTTCAAGCAAATGTTATTAAAGAAAAGTACATTGGTACGTTTCTAAATTTGTATTCAGATTATATTAATAAACTAGATATATATAGAAAGTTAGTTAAAAAATATGTTACCTTAAATAAAGTAGATGAGCTTAAGAAGCTATCTAAATCAAAACAGGTGGTAGATACAGAAATGAAGCTTTTTCATAAAAACTTTGATGAATCTTTTCTAGAAATTTATCCAAATTTTATTTCTGAATTTAACAAGTTGCTTCTTGATGATAAAAAAATTAAGACTAAAGAAAGCGAAGTTTTAAATACCGAATTAAGAATTTACGCATTAATACGACTAGGAATTACAAAAAGTGAGCAGATTGCAAAAATTCTACGCTATTCTGTTAGTACAATCTACAATTACAGAGTTAAGCTAAAAAATAACGCAAAAAGTGGTAGAGATTCTTTCGAAGAAGAAGTAAAAAAAATAAAATAATTCTAGTATTGTAAGTGATCTTAGTCTTAAAACAACTACTTAGTTAGGTACTTTTTACTACTATTTTATGTTTTATTAATTTTTTAAATTACTGTTAATTAGGTTTTTAAAAAATAAAACTATTTTATTTTACTACTTTTTTTTAAAAAAATAATTTTTTGACTTTTTCTTCTTGCTACCTTTGGAGAGGTTAAAATACTACATAAAAGTGTTAATATAATACTTAGTAGAGTATAGAGTAATCAACTTAATAAAAAACAATTTAAATGATAAATTTTCGACATATAGTCTTTTTATGTGTTTTTTTTTCTGTAACATTATTACATTCTCAAAATACCTTAGAAGGTACAGTTACAGATCAAACAAATGAACCTCTTTTTGGAGTAACTGTATTAATTAAAGGAACTACAAAAGGAGTAACTACAAATTTTGATGGATTTTATCAATTTTCTAATAAAATAGATGCCAATGCAATTTTGGTATTTAGTTATTTAGGCATGAAAACCAAAGAAATAGCTGTAGAGGGTAAAACTAAAATAGATGTAGTTTTAGAAGAAAGTTCAGATCAATTAGAAGAAGTTGTGGTGGTAGGTTATGGATCTCAAGTAAAAAAAGATATTACGGGTAGTGTATCTACATTAAAATCAGAAACAATTGAGTCTAGAGCAAATACACAACTTGGGGCTTTAATACAAGGGCAAGCTGCAGGTGTACAAGTTTTAACAAGTTCAGGAAAACCATCCGCCGGATTTAATATTAGAATTAGAGGTACAAATTCTATTCAATCTAGTAGTGATCCTTTATATGTTGTAGACGGAGTACCTACAAGAGATACAAGAGCTATCAATCCTAATGATATTGATACCATAACCATTTTAAAAGACGGAGCATCTACAGCAATTTATGGAGCTCAGGGAGCTAATGGTGTAGTTCTTATTACTACTAAAAGAGGAAAAACATCAAAACCTTTAATAACAATAGATTCTTATTTAGGTTTTTCTCAAGTATGGAATACATTACCTGTTTTAAATGGTGAGCAATACAGAGATTTAGCAACAGAATTAGGTTTAAGTACAGATTGGGACGCACTTACAGAAAGAACAGATTGGCAAAATGAAATTTTTCAAAATGGTTTATCTCAAAATTACCAATTTTCTGTTTCAGCTTCTAACAACGGGTTTAATTATTATGTATCTGCTGGTTACACAGCTCAAGTAGGTGCTGTTAGAAGTGCAGAATTAGAGAGAGCTAATTTTAAAATAAACTTAGAACAACAAGTAAACGATTGGCTAAAAATAGGAACAAGAATAGCGTATACAGATTACAGAGATGTAGACATTAATGATAATAATAATGTAAACGCAGGAGGTGTACTTTTAGGAGCTTTAACAACACCAAGTATTATTGGAATTTTTGATGAAAATGGAGGGTTTACAAGTAACCCTTTTCAGAACTGGGAAAATCCTTTAGCTAGTACAGACGGATTAGAAAGAGAATTTAATAGCAAACGTTTTTTAGGGAATATCTTTTTAGAAGCTAAGTTTTTGAAAAACTTTACCTATAAATTCAATTACGGAATAGATCAAAATGGTGGAATTTTTAACTCTTTTTTAGATCCAACTAGAACAGGTTTTGGTAGAGCAATAGGTGGGCAATCTATTTATAATACAAACGACTCTGAATATTATATCATAGATAACACAATTAGTTTTAAGAAAGATTTAGAAAATCATAAAATAGACGCATTGGTAGGAATGGTAATTCAAAAAAATGCATTTGAAAACAGTTCTATTACAACTAGAAACTTTGCAAGTGGTGCTATTCCAACTCCAAATGGTGGATCAGAAATATTAGCGGCAACCGCATTTAAAGAAGAGAATGCAAATACAGCTTTTATAAGTAGGTTTAATTATGCTTTTAAAGATAGGTACTTATTTACGGCAAATGTTAGAGTAGACGGATCTAGTATATTTGGACCCAATAAAAGATGGGGCGTTTTTCCATCACTTTCTGCAGGTTGGAGAATTTCTAATGAAAAGTTTTTTGAGAATGTAGAATTAATTAACGATCTTAAATTAAGAGTTGGTTACGGAGTTGTAGGAAATGATCAATTTCAAAACTATGCATATTTAGGAAGAATCGGGTTAGGAGCAAATTACCCTATTGGAGGCGTAGCACAACCAGGAACTTTTCCTGCATCTATTGAAAACTTATCTTTAAAATGGGAAGAGTCTGCACAAACAAATATTGGTATAGATATTTCTTTACTAGATAGTAGAATAAGTTTTACAGCAGAAGCCTATATTAAAGAAATCAAAGATTTATTATTAGATGCACCTTTGCCTACATCAACAGGTTTTAGTTCTGGTATTCAAAACATCGGTCAATTACAAAATAAAGGACTAGAATTTAGTTTACAAAGTAAAAATATTACATCAGAAAATTTTGAATGGAATTCTTCTTTTAATATTTCATTTAATAGAAATGAGGTTATAGATCTAGTGGGGCAACAATTATTTCAAGGAGGTATTGCTGGTGGAAGAGGAGAAGCAAGTTTAGTAAGAGAAGGAGAGCCTTTAGGAATTTTATACGGTTATATTTTTGGAGGTGTAGATCCACAAACAGGTAATTCTTTTTATATAGATAGAAATGGAGAATCTACTTTTACACCAACAGAAGAAGACAGAACAGTTATTGGTGATGCTAATGCTGATTTTATTTACGGTTTCTCAAATTCTTTTTCTTTTAAAGGTTTTGACTTATCTGTTCTACTTGAAGGTTCTTATGGTAACGACATTTTAAACGCAACAAGAATAGAGTTAGAAGGTATGTCTGATCCTAAAAATCAATCGATTGCTGTTTTAGACAGGTGGAGGCAACCAGGAGATGTTACTAACATTCCAAGAGCTAGTTTTGGAAATACAGACAACTCAAGAGTATCTACAAGATTTATAGAAGATGCTTCTTATGTAAGATTTAAAGCGGTTACGTTAGGGTACGAATTTCCAAAACTAATTACAGATAAACTAAGTATTAAAAGCTTAAGACTTTATGCCACAGGAGAAAACCTATTCACATTTACAAATTACACAGGTTTAGACCCAGAGGTTAATGCATTCGGAGGAAGTAATACCGTTAGAGGAATCGATTTTGGAACTTACCCTCAAACTAGAACTATTCTTTTTGGAGCTAGTATTAAATTTTAAACGAAAACAAAATGAAAAAATATATCTTATTATTAATATTAGTAAAGAGTACGCTCTTTATTTCGTGCGAAGATTTTTTAGATTTATCACCAATATCAGAAGAAACAAGTGGTAACGCTTACGAAACTGCAAATCAAATTGAAGCAGCTTTAGTAGGAGCTTATGAGTCTTTTCAATCCTCAGAATATTATGTTTGGGACAACTTACTATTTCAAGATGTAAGGTCTGATAATAATTATGCAGGAGGAGATAATCCAGAAATTTTTCAAATTGACTTTTTAGAAGTTACCCCAACGCATACACGCCTTTTTACACATTGGTCAAATATTTACAATGCTATTTCTAAAGCTAATTTAGTTATAGAAAGAGTTGAGTTAATTACAGATGTAACACTTACAGAAGAAAGAAGGATGCAAATTAGAGGAGAAGCTTTATTTTTAAGAGCCTACCATTATTTTACTTTGGTAAAGTTATTTGGAGGAGTACCTTTAATTACCAATACTATAATTTCTCTTAACCCAGAAGATGTAAATATTCCTAGAGCTTCTGTTGCAGAAGTCTACAACCAAATTATTTTAGACCTAGAGGCTGCATCTACACTATTGCCAGAAGTTTATGGTAATGATGCTAGTGTTAATAAAGCAAGAGCTACTTCTGGAGCAGCAAATGCACTGGCTGCAAAGGTTATCATGCAGAGTCCAAATCCAGATTATAATAAGGCTTTAGAACACATTACTGCCGTAGAAAATAGTGCTGCAGATTACAGATTAATAGATTATAACCAACTATTTGATGGCAATACTCCTAATAATGCAGAATCTATTATTGAAGTTCAATATTTAGGTGGTAACGAAGGTAATTTTGGACCTCAATTATTATTACCTCCTTCAATTTCTGGTGATGCTTGGAGAAAATTTGTAACACCCTCTCAAGATGTTGTAAAGGCTTTTGATGATGAAGGAGATAATATTAGAAAAAACGCATCTATTTTATTTGAGTCGGTAAATTGGGTTGATGAGTACTGGGGAAATTCAGCAGGTACTACCATTCCTTTTGGTTATAAAATGAAAAATGCAAATGGTTTTGCTAGTGCAGATAGGCAGTATTTATTGCGTTTTGGAGATATTGTTTTACTTAAAGCAGAAGCTCTTAACGAATTAGGACAAACTGCTGCAGCTGTTGCAGAGGTTAATAAGATTAGAAATAGAGTTTCTCTACCTAATTTAACACAAGAACAACAAGCATCTCAAGAAGTTTTAAGGACTGCAATTTTAAAAGAAAGAAGATTAGAGTTGTTTTTAGAAGGCCATAGGTGGGATGATTTGGTTAGAAATAACCAATTAATAGAAACAATGAATAATTTGGTAGAAATAGATTTAAGAACTGGCAATGCAGTAAATTATAACATGACGCAAGCTAAAATATTGCTTCCTATTCCACAGCAAGAATTAGATAGAAACCCAGCTTTAGTTCAAAATCCATTATAAAAATAGTATCATGAAAATAGTATATAAATTTTTATTCATCATTATTTTATCTGTATTGGTAGTTTCTTGTGAAGAAGAATCTAATTTACAGCCAGAAGGTTTATGGGAGTTAAGTAATCCTCAGTTAGAATTGCCTGCTAGTAATCAAAGCTTTGTTTTAGATCAAATTACACCTAATGAAACCATTACTTTTAGTTGGCAACCTGCCACTTCTTCAGAAGATTTTGCAGTTACTTACAAAGTTTCTATCCATGAAACTAGTGATACAGAATTTGCAAATCCTTTGTATCAGTTTGCTTCTGGAAATGCAGGAAAGGCATTGTCTGCAACAATATCTTATCAAAAAATAGATGAAATTTTATCATTTGCTGGTTTTCCTGCAAATGAAGAAGCAACTATTAGTTGGGCAGTTATAGCAGAAAGCCTTAGCAAAACCTCGTTAACATCTAACACAATTACTGTAAAAAGATTTGAAGATGAAATTACCCCAAACAGACTGTTTATTTCTGGAACAGCATCAGAAGATGATGGGGTATTGGAAAATGCAATGCAATTAACAAGATTAACGGATGCTAATGGCAACTTATCTAACGTTCATGAAGTTTACACGCAACTTAAAGCTGGAGAAACTTACCAGTTTTATAGTGAAAATACATTGCCAAGTTTGCAATATGGTGGTGAAAATGGAACATTAGAGAAGTCTGGAAATGCTATTGTTGCAGAAGATGATGGTGTTTTTAGAATAAAAGTAGACTTAGATAATAATACTTACGAGCTTTTTAAAATTGATTTTTTCAGCATGGTAGGAAGCCCAATCAATGGAGGTTGGGGAGGAGACGAATCACTTACATACCAAGGAAATGGTATTTGGAGTGAGTCTATAGATTTGATAAGCACTGGAGGTTTTGCGTTTAGAGCTAATGGAGATTGGGGATATTTAATGAAAAGAGTTGTAGGTTCTCAAAATACAATTGTTTTTGAAAATGAAGCAACATCTCAAGGAGTAACTGTAGAGGATATTCCGTCTAATGAAGCAGGTTTTTTTAAAGTAACACTTAATTTAAATGCAGAAAGTTATTCGTTTACTTTAGAAAGAGACAATACTATACTTAATCCTATTGATGCACCGGCTTCTTTATTTCTTCTTGAAGATGGGAATATGATAAAAGAATTTACAAAAAATGGAGATGTTTTTGAGTTGAATGAATTTATTGCAATGCAATCTTCTGCAAGTTATACATTAAATTCTTCAGCAGACGGATCTGGTCAAAATTATTCTTTAGCAACCAACTTAGCGGAATCTAACACCCCTGAAGGAGACAAAGTAACAGATACTGTACTTATTTTAGAAGACAACTCCAATCCTTTTGTACTTTCATCAGATAGAGCACTTCAATTAAGTTTCGATTTTAATGCCGCAAAGGTAACTTGGACGTATTATAACATAAAATTGTTTCATTGGTCTGTTTGGGACGAAAGAGATGAGTTTCCGATGACCTATGAACATCCAAATACTTTTAAAATAACAACAAATATTATCTCTAACTATGATATGAAATTTATTAGCCCATGGGATTTTGATTTTGGTTCTGATGCCCCTAACAGCATAAATGGAAATTTAATAAATACTGGAGGAGAAAATATTAAGAATATTACTGAAGACGGTTCTTATGAAGTTACTATAGTTTTAGATAACAGTTACGAAACAGGAACCTATCAATTTGTAAAACAATAAAAAATATTCATAAAAAAATGAACTTTAAAAAATATAGACTTACAATGATTTATACAGCGCTATTTTCATTCTTATTATTAGCGACACATTCTTGTGATGAAAAAGAATTTACATCTTTTCCGCCACCAGAAGTAGAAGATGTAAATGTAGAATTTTACTTAACAACACCAGATCAAACGAGTTTGATTCAACCACAAGAAAATGGAATATTTCCATTAATAGATAATAATGATTTTACGATAAACGTATCAGAAAATCAGATCTATCAAACTATGGATGGCTTTGGTTTTTCTCTAACTGGAGGAAGTGCTAATTTGATAAATGCAATGTCGTCATCTGCAAGAACATCTTTACTTCAAGATTTGTTTTCTGTAGAAAATGGAAATGGAGTAAGTTATTTAAGAATAAGTATAGGCGCGTCAGATTTAGACCCTAATGTGTTTTCTTATAGCGATCTTCCTGTAGGACAAACAGATGTAAATTTAGATAATTTTTCTATCGCTCCAGATAGAGCAAATTTAATTCCAGTTTTAAAAGAGATCTTAAGTATTAACCCAAATGTTAAAATTTTGGCTACTCCATGGTCTGCTCCAGTTTGGATGAAAACGAATGGAAATTCTATTGGTGGAAAATTGCAAACACAGTATTATGCAACTTATGCGAACTACTTTGCAAAATACATTAAAGCAATGGCAGAAGAAGGCATTAGAATAGATGCAATGAGTATTCAAAATGAACCCGAAAATCCTTATAACAATCCTAGTATGTTAATGGAGGCAAATGAACAAAAAGATTTTATCGTAAATCATCTTGGACCTCTTTTTGCTTCAGAAAATATTACTACAGATATTATTCTTTTTGATCATAATTTAGACAATCCAAACTATCCTATTTCAATTATGAATGATCCTGAAGCTAAGCAATATGTTGCGGGTTCTGCATTTCATTTGTATGCGGGTACTATAGATAAAATGAGTGTTGTACATAATGCACATCCAGATAAAGGGGTTTATTTTACCGAGCAATGGATAGAAGCTCCTGGAGATTTCCCTTCAGACATTCGTTGGCATTTTAGAGAGTTAGTTATTGGTGCTTCTAGAAACTGGAGTAAAGTTGTTTTACAATGGAATTTAGCAGCAGACCCAGATAATAGACCTTTTACCGATGGCGGATGTACAAAATGCTTGGGAGCAATTACTATAGATGGTAATAATGTTGCTAAAAATTCGGCATACTATATCATATCTCAAGTTTCTAAATTTGTTCCTCCAGGTTCTGTAAGAATAGGTAGTAATACCTCTTTAGACATTCAAAATGTAGCATTTAAAACACCTGATGGTAAAATAGTAGTTATTGTTTTGAATAATACCAATACGCAAAAATCTTTTAATATAAATGTTGCTCAAGCTCCTGTATCTGCGGTTTTACCAGCAGGTTCAGTAGCCACTCTTGTCTGGTAAAATAAAATTATTTTTTATGAAAAAAACAACAATTTTAATTGTGTGTTGTGCACTTCTCATGTCTTGTTTTGGTAAAAAAAAAGACAGCATTACCACAAAACAAGCTGAATTTATAGGTAAAAATATCTCTGTGTTTACCACAGCAGAAAATACAGAATTAAAAATTTCTTTAACCAATAAAGAAGTTCTTAAACCTATGAAACAGCCTTTGGAAACAGAAATTGCCATTATTGTTAATCCAGAAAAAAAGTTTCAGACCTTTTTAGGAATTGGTGGTGCAATTACAGATGCTTCTGCAGAAGTGTTTGCAAAACTACCTGCAGATAAACAAGAAGAATTGATAAGTGCTTACTATGGTAAAGATGGAATCAATTATAATATTATAAGAACAAGTATTCATAGTTGCGATTTTAGTTCAGAGAGTCATACTTATGTTAAAGACAAGGACCCAGAGTTGAAAAGTTTTTCAATTATTAGAGATTTAAGATATAGAATACCAATGATAAAAAAAGCACAAAAAGTTATTGGTGAAGATTTGGTTTTCTATGCAAGTCCTTGGAGTCCACCTGCTTTTATGAAATCAAACAAAAGTATGTTACAGGGTGGTAAATTATTGCCAGAATATTATCAACCTTGGGCAAATTACTTTGCAAAATTTATTAAGGCATACGAAAAAGAAGGAATTCCTGTTTGGGGAGTTACCATACAGAATGAACCCATGGCAAAACAACGATGGGAGTCTTGTATTTACACCGCAGAAGAAGAAAAAAACTTTCTTAAAAATTACCTAGGGCCAACTTTTGAAAAAGAAGGCTTAGAAAATAAAAATATTGTGGTTTGGGATCATAATAGAGATTTAATTTCTCATAGAGCCAATACTATTTTCGATGATCCTGAAGCTTCAAAATATGCTTGGGGAATCGGTTTTCATTGGTATGAAACTTGGACAGGAGGTTTGCCTAAATATGATAATTTAAAAAATATAAAAGAATCATATCCAGATAAAAATTTGCTTTTTACAGAAGGTTGTCAAGAATCTTTTGATGAGAATCATTATTTCAGATGGTCCAATGCAGAACGCTATGGAAATTCAATGATTAACGATTTCAACCAAGGAACTGTAGGTTGGACAGATTGGAATATTCTTTTGGATGAAACAGGAGGTCCAAATCATGTAAACAACTTATGTTTTGCCCCTATACATGCAGATTTAAGAACAAAAGAACTTATTTATACACCTTCTTATTATTACATAGGTCATTTTTCAAAATTTGTTAAACCTAAAGCTAAGAGAATAAGTACAACTACTACAAGAAGTACTTTAGAGAGTACAAGTTTTCAAAACAAAGACGGAAAAATTACTACAGTTGTAATGAACAGAACAGATAAACCCATACAATACAAGCTTATTGTTAATAATAGCGAGGTAAGCTTAACCATACCTCAACATGCTATGCAATCACTAATTTATTAATTAAAAAAAACTTTTATCATGAAAAAAAATTACTCAATTATCAAAGAATTGGCAGCCGCTTTTTTACTTTTAATCAGTTTGCAATTTAGCGCCCAAGAACAAATTATTCCTGATGGGAATTATCAAATCTTTTCTAGTGTTCATTCTGAAGTAATGACAGCAAGTACAGAAGGAGATTTAGATGCACTTATGACAGCTAATAATAGTACAGATAACAACCAAATATGGACATTTACACATCAAGCAAACAATATTTACAAAATTGTAAATGTTGGAAGCGGAAAAACGCTAGGAATTAAAGATGGCTGGTGTGGTCAGTTTGGAGATGTACAAGCTAGATTTGAAAATGCTGATGCAAATGTAGAATTTTTAATTTCTCCGTCATCTGTAGAAAACAAATATGTAATTCAAATTGGTTTTACAACTTGTAATTTTGGATCTGTAAATGACCCTGTTAGAGCTTTTGATATTCAAGATGGTGCTTCTGGAGCTCAAATACAAACTTTTGATGTAAATACTGAAAATCCAAATCAACAATTTGAATTTGTTTCACCAGGTACGCTTTCTACTTCAGAAAATTTATTAGAAAGTCAAGTTTCAATTTTCTACAATAGTAATTCTGGAATTGTAATAAACAATAACGGAAATTCATCTAAAGCAAATATTCAAGTTTATTCTGTTTTAGGACAAAACGTAAAATCATTTCAGAGCACTTTAGACAAAAGAAAAGTTATTTCAACTAACGGTTTAAAAGCTGGAATTTATATTGTTCAATTGTCTGTAAATAATACAACATTAAATAAAAAAATAATTATTAACTAACCCAATAGAAAATGAAAAATTTCTTTTATATCTGCATTTTTTTAGTTTTTACTACTATAAGTGCGCAAATAATACCTGATGGTACTTATCAAATTTACTCAGATGTTCATCAAGAAGCTATGGTTACGGCAACATCAGGAGATTTTGATATGTCCATGACTACTCCCAATTTTTCAGATAATAATCAACTTTGGAATTTTACACACCAAGGTGGAAATGTATATAAAATTTCTAATGTAGCAACAGGTTCTTTTGTAGGTATAAAAGATGGTTGGTGTGGACGCTTTGGAGATGTACAAGCTAGGTTTACAAGTTCAGATGCTAATGTCGAATTTTTAATTTCTGCTGGAAATAATGCAGGTTCTTATGTATTTCAAATTGCATTTACTACCTGTAATTTTGGATCTGTAAATGACCCTGTAAGAGCTTTTGATATTCAAGACGGTAACTCTGGTGCCCAAATACAAACTTTTGATGTTGATTTAGGTGGAGCAAACCAACAGTTTAGACTAATTTCTCATGAGTGGACAGGAAGTACGGACACAAGTTGGACAGATTCAGGAAATTGGTCTCCCTCGGTGCCAACTTCTACTTCTAATGTAAGAATACCAAATGTTACCAATAAACCAGTAATTAGTAATGCGGTTTCTGTTAAAGACTTATTTGTAAATAGCGGGTCTTCTTTACAAATAGCAAGTAGTTTAACTATTTCTGATGATTTTACAAATATGGGCACCACAACAGTTAATGGAGGGAATTCTATATTGGTTTCTGGAAATTCTAGTGGAAATATTACGTATAATGTAAATGTTTCAGGTACCAATTGGCATTTAATTTCAAGTCCTGTTGTAGGGCAAAATTATGATGATACTTGGGTAACTAATAATGATATTGCTTCTGGTTCAGATTTTACTACAAATAGAGGAATTGCTACTTATGATAATACAAGTTCAACTTCGCCACACGTTGCTGGATCAGCTGGGCATTGGAGATATTTTCAAGGAGGAGCAAGTGCAGTAACTTTTGGAACAGGTGTTGGCTATGCTTTAATTAAAGATGCTAACCCAGGAGTTAGTAGTGGTAATTTTTCATTTACAGGGACGTTGGCAACTGCTGTAAATCCAGTAATTACTCAAGGAGCTAGTACAAATTGGAATTTAATTGGTAATTCTTATCCTTCTTATATGGATGTTGCTGCATTTATTTCGGCAAACACAGCTTCGTTACCAGGAGCTTTTCAAGCAATTTATGTATGGAATGCTAGTACGAGTTCTTATGATGATTTAAATACAGGGCATATACATCCAGGGCAAGCATTTTTTGTGAATTCTAATGTAGCTTCTGGAAATGCTTCTATAACAAAAGCAATGCAAAGTCATCAAACAGGAATTATTTTTCATAAAAATGCAGCACCAAAAATTAGTCTATCTATAGCACAAGGAAGTGTAAAAAAAGCTACACAGATTAGTTATTTAGAAAGTTCAAC
The DNA here is from genome assembly GCA_964410075.1 of uncultured Polaribacter sp. GTDB lineage: Bacteria > Bacteroidota > Bacteroidia > Flavobacteriales > Flavobacteriaceae > Polaribacter. The sequence continues at coordinate 887 of CAYPHE010000002.1, read as the reverse complement.
AAAAGCTTTAGACCCTGGCTTAGATATTGGTATGTTTGATGGAGTTGCTTCAGATTTAACAGTTTATACGCAGTTAATAGAAAATAATGAAGGTATTAAGTTTGGTAAACAATCGTTACCGTTATCAGAAATGGAATCTAGTATAATTCCATTAGGAGTAAAGGCTCTCGCAAATAAAGAAATTACATTTTCTGTTACTATAGAAAACTTATCAAAAAACGTTATTCTTTATTTAGAAGATAAAGAAGCGAATACGTTTACAAGTTTTAATAGTGGAGATATAAAAATTATTCTAACAGAAAATTTAAATGGAGTTGGTAGATTTTATTTACATGTTTCTGGTAAATCTTTAAGTACAGTAAATGATAGTTTAGATAAGGTTGTTATTCATCAATCTAATCCATCAAACTTAAATATAGTTGGTTTATCTAATATTAAAACATCTCTAAAGTTATATTCTATATTAGGAAATCAAGTTGTAAACACTTCTTTTATAGCAAAAGGGAATGATGATATTGCTTTACCAAAATTAGCAAAAGGTATTTATCTAATTCAATTAGAGAATAAGGATGGTAAATTGAATAAGAAAATAATTTTAAAGTAATAGCATTTAAAAATGAATACCATGAAAAAACAAGATACATCAACTAGTAATATTTCAAGAAAAGATGCTATAAAGAAAATTGGAAATTATAGTAAATATGCTGCTTTAACTGCATTAGGAACTTATATGATTTTGAATCCTCAAAAATCGCAAGCGCAGAGTCCTGAAGCTCCTGGAACAGGATTTTAAAAAGAAAACATAGTTTATCTCAAAACGATGTTTTAGTTAATTAGTAAGAGATTGTCTTTAAAGGCAATCTCTTTTTTTATGGTATTATAAAATA
>CAYPHE010000001.1:36446-54047 GCA_964410075.1 uncultured Polaribacter sp. | reverse complement strand
TATCTGCAATAGTTGCAGGGTTTAAAGGATGATCTTCTGGAATACCAGCTTCTACTTTACCAACTAAATCTGCACCAACATCGGCAGCTTTTGTATAAATTCCACCACCAACTCTAGCAAATAAAGCAATAGAAGAGGCTCCAAGAGAAAAACCAGAAAGTACGTTTAATACTTCTGAAAGATCCCAGCCTTGCCCACTATAAATCATAAATAATCCACTAAGACCTAAGACGCCTAAACCTACAACACCAAGTCCCATAACAGCTCCACCAGCAAATGCAACTTCTAATGCTTTTCCTAAAGAGGTTCTGGCAGCGTTGGTAGTTCTAACATTAGCCTTAGTAGCTACTTTCATTCCTATAAACCCAGCTAAGGCAGAACAAATGGCTCCAACTATAAAAGAAACTGCTACCATTCCGTTAGAACCTTCTTCGTTATTTCCTTTAAAATATAATAATATTGCAACAGCAACTACAAAAATTGAAAGTATTTTGTATTCTGCTTTTAGAAAAGACATTGCCCCATCTGCAATATTTTTTGCAATTCTTTTCATTTTATCATCTCCTTGGTCTTGTTTACTAACCCAAGCGCTTTTTATAAATACAAAAGCCAATGCTAAAACCCCAAAAGCAGGTAAAAACTTTATTAATAATTCCATACAGTTAATTGATTTTAAATTAATAGTTAAAAATAGTTTATAAATGTATAAAAAGTATATTGATAAAAAAAGATACCTTAAATTAAATATTATTCATTTTGAAGCTACTTAAATTATTATATTAATAAATCTATGATTTTTGTTAGGTTTCTGTGCTTAAAGTTATTGCTAATTGTTATTTAAATTGAAGAAATAGATTTAAATAAGAGCATAAAAAAAAGGTCGTCTAAAATAATTTTAGACGACCTTTTTTATGTTTGAGTTTCGAAAATTTATATAGTAAATGTTCTTTTCTTTTTATGTTCGCTATTGTCGTAACGAGTTACACACTCGTTATAAATTTTTATAGCAGCTTCTGCATTTCCCCAACCACCTGTATCAACTTTTTTCTTTTCTAAGTCTTTATATACTTGAAAAAAGTGCTCTATTTCTTTTAATCTATGAGGATTTAAATCTGCGATATCCATTTTTTTACTCCAAATAGGGTCAGATACAGGAACACAAATTACTTTTTCATCTGGTCCTTTTTCATCTGTCATGTAAAAAACACCAATTGGTCTTACTTCCATAACAACCATTGGGTAAGTTGGCTGATGACCTAAAACTAAAACATCTAATGGATCTGAATCTAAGGCTAATGTTTCAGGAATAAAACCATAATCTCCAGGATACATCATAGAAGAGAACAACATTCTATCAAATCGTATTTTGTTTAGTGCAAAATCGTATTCGTATTTATTTCTACTTCCTTTAGGTATTTCAATTAAAACATCAAAAGTTACTTTGTTATTTTGTTCTTTACTCATTGTTTTTTGTTCTTTATTAAAGTTGGTAAATATATTTTATATAAAAAGCCTTTTCAAAATGAAAAGGCTTTACAATTATTTTTTTACGTAAAGTACTTCTTTAACTGCGTTAATTACATCTTTACTATTTGGAATCCATTTTTCCAGCAATACTGGAGAGTACGGAGCAGGTGTGTCTGCTGTAGTTATTCTTTTAATTGGAGCATCTAAATAATCAAATGCTTCGTCTTGTATTCTATAAGTGATTTCCGAAGAAACACTAGCAAATGGCCAAGCTTCTTCTAAAATTACCAATCTGTTTGTTTTTTTAACAGAAGTAATTATCGCATCGTGGTCCATTGGACGAACCGTTCTTAAATCGATAATTTCTATAGATATGTTTTCTTTTGCTAATTCATCTGCAGCTTTGTAAGCTTCTTTAATAATTTTTCCAAAAGAAACAACAGTTACATCAGAACCTTCTCTTTTAATATCTGCAACACCAATAGGAATAATATACTCTCCTTCTGGAATTTCCATTTTGTCTCCATACATCTGCTCAGATTCCATAAAAATTACTGGATCATCGTCTCTAATAGCAGCTTTTAATAAGCCTTTTGCGTCATATGGGTTAGAAGGAACAATAACTTTTAAACCAGGAGTGTTAGCAAACCAGTTTTCAAAAGCTTGAGAGTGAGTTGCACCTAACTGACCAGCAGAGGCAGTTGGTCCTCTAAATACAATCGGACAATTAAATTGTCCACCAGACATTTGTCTGATTTTAGCAGCATTGTTTATAATTTGGTCAATACCAACCAAAGAGAAATTAAAAGTCATGTATTCTACAATAGGTCTATTGCCATTCATAGCAGAACCTACTGCAACTCCAGCAAAACCAAGTTCTGCAATAGGAGTATCAATAACTCTTTTTTCCCCAAACTCATCTAACATTCCTTTAGAAGCTTTATAAGCGCCATTATATTCTGCAACTTCTTCTCCCATTAAATAAATGCTTTCATCTCTGCGCATTTCTTCACTCATTGCCTCACAAATCGCTTCTCTAAACTGAACTGTTTTCATTTAAATTATTGTTGTGTTTATTTGTAGAACGCAAAAGTAATAAATTAGCATAGAATTTTAAGTATCGATTAGTTAATAAAATACTAGATTTATTACGTTTTCTTTAAATTAGCAAATAAATACACGAAATAATTTCATTATTCTTTTAAAAAAAGATTCCTTAAGAAATATGTGTAAATAAAGAAAAAAACTTTTCAACTATCAATATTTCAAATTTACCCAAAAGATTATATTTTCTTTAAATTCAGCCTAGTAATACTTTCATATTAAGAAAAAAACTATTCAAAAATTGAGAATGTAAAATTATTTAGTGTTAAATAAAATTAAAAAATACTATGCACGCATAGTATTTTTTAAAAAAAAGATGTAATTTCGTTGTAACAAAAATAAATTAGAATTTATGAAGATTTTAGTGTGTATTAGTCATGTTCCAGATACGACTTCTAAAATAAATTTTACAGATAACGATACAAAGTTCGATAAAAATGGAGTTCAATTTGTAATCAATCCTTATGATGAGTTTTGTTTAACCAGAGCAATGTGGTTTAAAGAGAAGCAAGGAGCAGTGGTTACTGTAGTTAGTGTTGGTGGTACAGAAACAGAACCAACTTTAAGAAAAGCTTTAGCAATTGGAGCAGATGACGCCATTCGAATAAATACAAATCCTACAGATGCTTTTCAGGTAGCAAAAGAGTTGGCGGAAATTGTAAAAAATAATAATTACGATTTAGTATTAGCAGGAAAAGAATCTGCAGATTATAATGGGCAAATGGTGCCGGGTATGTTAGCAGGATTAGTAGATTATAGTTTTGTAAATGCATGTGTGTCTTTAGAAGTAGAAGGAGATAAAGCCACTGCTGTTAGAGAGATAGACGGAGGTAGCGAAACGCTTTCTGCAACATTGCCATTAGTAGTTGGTGGACAAAAAGGAATTGTAGAAGAAAAAGATTTAAAAATCCCAAATATGCGAGGTATTATGATGGCTCGTAAAAAGCCATTACAAGTTATAGAATCAACAGGTTCAGAAGCAACAACATCAATAAATTCTTATGAAAAACCAGCACCAAAAGGAGCTGTAAAATTAGTAGATTCTGTTGATGAGTTGGTAGATTTGTTGCATAATGAAGCTAAGGTAATTTAAAACTAACAATTTTAAATTGTGCTGAACATGTTTCAGCATTACTAAATATAAAAATTTAATTGTCTCAGTTTAAATATTTAGTTGTTTTTTACGAATAGAAACAAGTAAATATGAAACACAATAAGTATAAAATAACAGTCTTTTTTTGTCTAACGACTAAAAACTAATGACTAAAAAACTAAAAAAGAATATGTCAGTTTTAGTATATGCATCTTCTCAAGAAGGAAAATTTAAAAAAACAGCCTTTGAAGTTGTTTCTTACGGAAAAAAAATAGCAGAACAATTGAGTACTAATTTGGTTGTTTTAAGTGTAAATATTTCTGATGTATCAGAATTGTATACTTATGGAGCAGAAAAAGTAGTCACCATAAATAATGAAGAACTAAAAACATTCAACGCAAAAAAATATGCCTCAGCAGTTGCTGAAGTAGCAAAAGCAGAAAGTGCAAGTGTTGTAGTGCTAGATAGTAGTTCAGATAGTATTTATTTTTCACCTTTATTGGCAGTAAACCTAGAAGCGGGTTATGCATCGAACGTAGTAGCATTACCATCTTCAACGTCTCCTTTTATAGTAAAACGAAAAGCATTTTCTAATAAAGCATTTTCAAATACCGAAATTTCAACAGAAATTAAAATTATTGGATTAGCTAAAAATTCTTATGGAATTCAAGAAAATCCCGTAGAAGGAACATCAGAAACCAAAGAGGTAGAAATTGTAGTTTCTAATGTAGATTCAGAAAAAGTAGACCAAGCTGTGGGTAAAGTAACTATTGCAGATGCAGAAATTGTAGTTTCAGCAGGTAGAGGTTTAAAAGGACCAGAAAATTGGAATATGATAGAAGATTTAGCAGCCGTTTTAAATGCAGCAACTGCCTGTTCTAAGCCAGTTTCTGATTTAGGTTGGCGTCCGCACGCAGAGCATGTTGGGCAAACAGGTAAGCCTGTGGCGTCTAATTTATATATTGCAATCGGAATTTCTGGTGCTATTCAGCATTTGGCAGGTATTAATGCATCAAAAGTAAAAGTGGTTATCAATACAGATCCAGAAGCTCCATTTTTTAAAGCAGCAGATTACGGAATCGTTGGAGATGCCTTTGAGGTAGTACCACAACTAATAGAAAAGCTAAAGGAATTTAAAGCTGCTTAAAGAATTAAAGAAGTTTTAAAGTTATTAATTATATTCATAAATCCATCAATACAAATTAATGTATTGGTGGATTTTTGCTTTTTTAAGTATTTTTAAGAAAAACCAATATTGCCTGTAAAAATTTAGTAAATTGCCCCTAAATTTAAGGTTGTTAAAAAGTTTTTTAGACAAGTTTTTTAAAGTGAAGTCAAAAATTCTTTTAGTAGTTTTTTCTTCCGAAATTTCGGGATTATTCAAATTAATATTTCTACTTAATTTAAGCGATCTTATATTCTTTTACCAAAACAATTTATGAGTTTAATACAATTAAACATTAAAGGAATTTCTTACAGTCAAACCCAAACAGGAGCTTACGCTTTAGTTTTAAACGAAATAGAAGGCAAAAGAACATTACCAATAATTATTGGTGCTTTCGAAGCACAGTCTATTGCTATTGCTTTAGAAAAAGAAATTCGTCCTCCTAGACCATTAACACACGATTTATTTAAAACCTTTTCAGAAAAATTTGACGTAGATATTAAAGAAGTTATCATTCATAAACTAGTAGACGGCGTGTTTTTTTCTAGTTTAGTTTGTGTTAAAGATGGTATAGAAGAAACAATAGATACTAGAACTTCAGATGCTATTGCTATTGCAGTTCGTTTTAAAGCTCCTATTTATACCTACGAAAATATACTAGATAAAGCGGGTGTGTTTTTAAAGGCTGAAGAAGAATTGGCTTTATCTGAAAATGATATAGAAGAGGAGGAAGAAGAAATAATTACAGAAGTTTCATTAACCGATAATACTTTTTCATCACTAAATATTAGAGAGTTAAATACTCAATTAGAGCAGGCAGTAATTGATGAAAATTACGAGTTAGCCGCTAAAATTAGAGATGAAATAAGCAAACGCTCTTAAAATACCATTTACTTAATGAAGAAAATCATTCTCGCTCTTTTTTGTTTGCTATCCGTAAATCTTTTTTCACAAGAAGCTGCGCAGTCAACTTCACAAATTTTAGAAAGCCAAGGATTTTCATTTACCAGTTTGTGGCGAGGTGTTTTAGGAATGATTGCTCTCATAGGAATTGCATTTTTATTTAGCGCAAATAAAAAAGCTATCGATTGGAAAACAGTAGGTTTAGGATTAGTTTTTCAATTGTTAATTGCCGTTGGCGTTTTAAAAATTGGTTTCATTCAAAGTGGTTTTGAATTTGTAGGAAGTCTTTTTGTAAAAGTATTAGACTTTACTAGAGCTGGAAGCAAATTTCTATTTGAAGGTTTGGTTGTAGATATGGATAAGTTTGGATTTATTTTTGCATTTCAAGTACTACCCACAATTATCTTCTTTTCAGCATTAACATCATTATTATTTTATTTAGGAATCATTCAATTTATAGTCAAAGGATTTGGTATATTATTATCTAAATCATTAAAAATTTCTGGGGCAGAAAGCTTATCTGTTGCAGGTAACATTTTCTTAGGACAAACAGAGGCTCCTTTATTAATTAAGGCCTACTTAGAAAAAATGAATCGTTCTGAAATGCTTCTAGTGATGATAGGAGGGATGGCAACAGTTGCTGGTGCAGTTCTGGCGGCTTATATTGGTTTTTTAGGTGGAGATGATCCTGCTTTGCGTTTACAGTATGCAAAGCATTTATTGGCGGCTTCAGTTATGGCTGCCCCTGGAGCAATTATTATTTCCAAAATTCTATATCCACAGACCGAAGCTGTAAATACAGATGTAAAAGTATCTTCAGATAAAATAGGTTCAAATATTTTAGATGCTATTGCAAACGGAACCACAGAAGGATTGAAGTTAGCCGTAAATGTTGGAGCAATGTTACTTGTTTTTGTTGCTTTTATAGCAATGATTAATTACGGCTTTTCAACGTTTGGGAGCTTAACAGGAATAAACGATTTTATTAGAGATAATACAGTTTATACAGAATTATCTTTAGAATTTATTTTAGGGTACATTTTTGCACCTTTAATGTGGCTAATAGGTGTGCCAACAGAAGATATAGCTCTAATGGGGCAGTTGTTGGGTATAAAACTTGCAGCTAGTGAATTTGTAGGATACATTCAGTTGGCAGAATTAAAAAATATAGCCAATGCCACACATTTAAGTTTTAATAAATCGGTTATTATGGCAACATATATGTTGTGTGGTTTTGCAAATTTTGCATCGATTGGAATTCAAATAGGAGGGATTGGTTCTTTAGCTCCTGGTCAAAGAAAAACACTGTCAGAATTTGGTATAAAAGCTTTAATTGGCGGAACAATTGCTTCTTTGATGTCTGCAACTATTGCAGGTATGATTATTGGCTAGTGGCGAATCGCTACACATAGTTTTTAAGTTGTAAATCGTTAATAAACTATTGATAAGATTCTTTATTTTTCAGTATAAAGACAACTTCACTTTTTTAATTTAGCATAATATTTAATGTAACGGTTTCTTCCTGAGTTCGCATTCATTTATGTTGAAAAAGGAAGATTAAGATGGGCTTTTATGAAACAATACCACGATTTAGTAAAACACGTTTTAGCAAACGGAAATGAAAAAGGGGACAGAACAGGAACAGGAACAAAGAGTGTTTTTGGATATCAAATGCGTTTTGATTTAAGTGAAGGTTTTCCAATGGTAACCACTAAGAAACTTCATTTAAAATCTATTATTTATGAATTATTATGGTTTATAAATGGAGATACAAATATTAACTATTTACAAGAAAATGGCGTACGTATTTGGAACGAGTGGGCAGATGAAAAAGGAGATTTAGGTCCAGTTTACGGACATCAATGGCGCAATTGGAATAGTGATGAAATAGATCAGTTACAAGACGTTATAGAAACCTTAAAAACGAACCCTAATTCTAGGCGTATGTTGGTTTCTGCTTGGAATCCATCGGTATTGCCAGATACATCTGTTACCTTTTCAGAAAATGTAGCTAACGGAAAAGCAGCATTACCACCTTGTCATGCGTTTTTTCAGTTTTATGTAGCAGATGGTAAATTATCTTGCCAGCTGTATCAAAGAAGTGCAGACATTTTTTTGGGTGTACCATTTAATATTGCTTCATACGCATTATTTACAATGATGATTGCTCAAGTTTGTGGTTATGAAGCAGGCGAGTTTATTCACACCTTTGGTGATGCACATATCTATAACAACCACGTAGAACAATTAGAACTACAATTATCTAGAGATATTAGACCATTACCAGAAATGAAAATAAATCCTTCAATAAAAAATATTGAAGATTTTACTTTTGAAGATTTTACGTTAGAGAACTACAATCCTCATCCTCATATAAAAGGAAAAGTAGCCATATAAAAGAAAAGGCTTGTAGAATTTCTACAAGCCTTTTTTATATTAAACAGTTAGCACACAATTTTCTGCGCTAGCAAACTCACTCCAAGCATAATCGTCAGCTTCTTCATCATTTACATAAGTTCCATCTACAACATACCTAAACTCATAAGAATTACCCGACTCTAAATCTATAGTTCCTTTAAAAGAACCATTTTTTAATTTTTTTAATGGAGTAGAAGTTGTATCCCACTCATTAAAACTACCAACAACAGCAACAGCTTCTGCTTCTTCCGCAGGTACAGTAAAAGTTACTTTACAAACTGGTTTGCTTTTTAAAAATTGTTTTTTAATTGCCATAATAATTTTATTTTTGGTTTGTTGTAAAACTATATAAGTAATCCCAAAAAACAAATAGTGTTACCTACAAATATTTAAGAATTAACAGTTTGATAAAATGACTACTAAAAATATTTTCATTTCTAAATAAAGTAAACGCTAAATTATAGTAGTCATAAATTTAGGAGTAGTTTTTCAATTGATAATCAAACGATTTGGCAATATTCCTATTGAATTTTAACAGTTTTGAGGGCTGGTTTACCAAAAAAACGTCAAATCTCAATACATTTGTAGTATTTTTGTTTAAAAATTGAACTTTCATGATTATAATAATTGCTGCTACCGCAGAAAATAATGCACTAGGTAAAAACAACGATTTAATTTGGCATTTACCTGCAGATTTACAGCGATTTAAGAAAGTAACTTCTGGTTATCCGATTATTATGGGTAGAAATACTTTTGAATCTATAGGAAGACCTTTGCCTAATAGAACTACAGTTATTGTAACTAGAAATAAAGAATACAGCCAAAAAGATTGTTTGGTTGCTAATAGTTTAGAAGAGGCAATTCAATTGGTTGAAAAATCTGAAAAGCTTTTTATTATTGGTGGTGCTCAAATTTATAAGGAAGCCATGCAAAAACAATTGGCAGATCAACTAGACATTACATTGGTTCATGATACTTTTGAAGCCGATGTTTATTTTCCTGAAATAGATACTAAAATTTGGGAAGAAGTTGCTAAACAGAAGCACTTTGCAGATGAAAAAAACAAGTACGACTATAGTTTTATAACATATCAAAAGAAGTAAAAGCTAATTTATTCTATTAGTTCTAAATCCGCCACCTAAACTCATTTTATACTTACGTTGGGCAAATAAAAAATAGTTGAATAATTTATAATTTACTTCGTAACCGTAATCTATATTTTGTTGGTAATCAATTATGTTTTCGTAGATGTTACCACCGAATCTAGTGGGGTTTTGTGCTCTAAAATTCCAAGTATTTACCCAAACAAAGTTTCTAGTTTCCATATGTTTTTGACTGTAAAAACCTCTAGGTTGCGCAATTGCATTTAAATAATTGGTAAAACCTGGGTCTATAATAATAACTTCGTATTCTAAACTATCGTTAGCAATAACAACAGGTTCTTCTTTTTCTTGTGTAGCTTTTTTTATTGGTGATGATGCACATGCCCAAATTAGAATTCCAAGAGAAAATAGTAATAATAATTGTTTGTAAATTTTCATGATACCTAAAGATAATAAATTTGCACTAATTTTTATAAAAAGCATATATTTTAATATATTGATTTCAAAGGTAGTACGAGGCGTAAGAAATTGAAAGTACAATTGAGTGAAAGCCTATTTTTGTTGAGTAAAAAGGGAGGTTAAAAAAAAGGGCAAAATAAATTGCTTTTACATTCAATAATACTAATTTTAAAAAATTAAACTATATCATGAAAATAAGATGCGCTTGGGTAACAGATAGTAAATTGTATCAAGATTACCACGATAACGAATGGGGAAATCCTGTTTATGATGACGAAACATTATTTGAATTTTTATTGTTAGAAACCTTTCAAGCTGGGTTAAGTTGGATTACCATTTTAAACAAAAGAGAAAACTTTAGAAAGTCTTTTGATAATTTCAATTACAAGAAAATTGCAAATTACAAAGAAGAGAAATACGAATCTTTACTTCAAGATACGGGCATTATTCGTAATAAATTAAAAGTAAGATCAGCAATTGTAAATGCACAATTGTTTATAGAAATACAAAAAGAGTTTGGTTCTTTTTCTCAATTTATTTGGGGTTACGTAGACGGAAAACCGATTATAAATAAATTTAACTCAATAAAAGAAGTTCCTGCTACAATCCCTTTGTCAGATAAAATTTCTAAAGATTTAAAAAAACGCGGATTTAAATTTATTGGTTCTACTACAGTTTACGCCTTTATGCAGGCAATAGGTATGGTTAACGATCATACAACCGATTGTTTTAAATACCCGGTTTCATGAAAATTACACAATTACCAAAACAAGATGTTAAGAATATAGCTAGCGTTTTTACTAGAGAAGTTGGCTTATTTGTTGTTTTTGTATTTATACTTTTTTTTGATGGAACTTATTTTACTCAAAATATTATAGACCTTCAATTAGCGTTTAATTTATTTATGACGTTGGCGTTTTTAGTGATGTTTTACAGAGCATCAAAAAAAATAAGAGAGTTTATGATTTACGCAGTAATTCTAGGTTTTATGGGAGAACATTTGTTTTCTAGAATTTTACACATGTATACGTATAGATTAGAAAATGTTCCTTTTTACGTGCCTTTGGGGCACGCTGTTTTGTATGCAAGAGTATTGCGTTTTAGTAAATCGCCCAAAGTTAAAAAGCATCACAAGGCCGTAGAAGAATTATTTACATATGTAATTGTAACTTTAGCAACATTATACTTATTGTTTTTTAGAGATGTTTTTGGTTTTGTAATGACAGCTTTTGTTTTTTTATTATTATGGAAAAGACCAAAAGAGCGTTTGTATTTTTACACCATGTATATTTTAGTTGCTATTTTAGAAATTGGAGGAACCGCTTTCGGAGCATGGCATTGGCCAGAAATAGCGTTTAATACTTTTGAATTTTTACCCAGTAACAATCCGCCAAGCGGAATAAGTCTGTTTTACTTTTTATTAGATATCAGTTGTTTTTTTATGTATATTTTAGTCAATAAAAAGAATTGGAAACGCTTTAAAAAACTAAAATCGGTATAAAACATGGCTAGAAAAATTAAGGATCCTGGTTTTGGTTATAAATCTGCTAAAGATGCTCAAAATGTTATCAACGCAGATGGTAGCAGTAATGTAAAACACGAAAATAGAAATAGTTTAGCAAGTGATTTGTACTCGTTTTGTGTAAATATTCCTTGGTATCAATTCTTTTTGTTGGTTGTTGTTTTGTATACAGTGCTAAATATTTTATTTGGCTTGTTGTACGTTGCTATCGGAATAGAACAAATAACCAAACCTAAAGGAACTTTTTTAGAGGATTTCTTAAACGGTTTTTTCTTTAGTGCGCAAACCTTAACTACAGTTGGTTATGGTGGTATTGCCCCAAAGGGAATAGCCGCCAACTTTATTGCAGCTTTTGAGGCAATGATTGGTTTGTTAAGTTTCTCTTTTATCACAGGTTTATTGTACGGACGTTTTTCTAAACCAAAAGCTTCTATAAAGTTTAGCGAATCTTTAATAATTAGAGACTTTAAAAAACATAGAGCAATTATGTTTCGCTTAATGAATAGTAGAAAAACGGTTATGATTGAGCCAGAAATTTCGGTAACTCTTTCTATATCTGAAAAAGATAAAAAAGGAGAGTTTAATCGAAACTTTTTTACGTTAAAGTTACAGCGCAATAAAATTATGTATCTACCAACCGTTTGGACTGTAGTTCATGAAATTAATGAAGATAGTCCACTTTTTAATTATACTAATAAAGAAATTGAAAAGTTAGATGCGTTCCTATATATATTACTAAGTTACCATGAACAATCTTTTGCTCAGAAAGTTTATCGAATTTATTCTTACGATTTTGAAGATTTAAAAACCAATGTAAAGTTTGTTTCTGCAAGTCATTTTGATACAAAAGGTTATACAGTTTTAGATCATGAAAAACTGGGAGAAGTAGAAAAAATGTAAATTGCTAATTGCCTGCTAAAATTCGAATAGCAATAAAAATTGCAATTATTATTCCACCATAAATAGCTACTTTTTTTGCAGCATTTTTGTAATGAATTTTATGGTTTTTTAAATCTTTTCGATAGCTATAAATCATTAAAGCAACAAAAGCGATTACAAAAAAGATGATAAAAATAATTCTACCTGTAGAAAAAAAAGCGTTTAAAAACATGCGTTTATCATTTAAAAATATCTTTTATAGATTGTATATTGCTAATTCTATAATAAAATATTTGTAACTGTAAAATTACAAAAAACAAGTCGTTATAAAACCATAAAATCCATTAATCAAATCTTAAAAAAATGAAAGATAAAATAGCAGCCGTAACCGAATTTCATACCGCGTTTAAACTAAATATGAATAATAAACCAATTGCAGATATTGGAAAAAGAAACGAATTGCGTTTTAATTTGATGAAAGAGGAAAACGAAGAATATTTAGAAGCGGCTAACAATAACGATTTGGTTGAGGTTGCAGATGCTCTTGGAGATATGTTGTATATTTTATGTGGAACAATTATAGAACATGGTATGCAAGAAAAAATAGAAGAGGTGTTTAAAGAAATACAACGTTCTAACATGAGTAAACTTGGTGAAGATGGGAAACCAATTTATAGAGAAGATGGTAAAGTGTTAAAAGGACCAAACTATTTTAAACCCAATATTGCAGCTATCTTAGAAACAGAATAGTTTGCTTTAAAGCTCATAATTATTTCCTTCGGAAGCAAAGCGAAATCCTAGTTTTTCTATTTGCTTTCGTTCTATGCTGTTTTCTTGTAAAGCAGGATTTGTATGGTTAAAATGAATAAAAATAATTTTATTTTTAGTAGCTATAGATTCATTTTTAAATAATTGTACCGTTTCAGAAATAAAAGGATGAGGCACTTCTGTAATAGCTCTTTTAACTTCTTTATGGTCGAAAAATGTTGCGTCTAAAAAAGCATAATCTACTTTTTTTACTTCTTCGATAATATTTTTTCGCCATTTTTCCCATTTATCAATATCTGGAATAAATAAAGCAGTTTTGTGACTTCCTTTGATTGTGTAGCCCACAGTTTCAGAGAATTCATCTCTATGAGGAACTAAAAAAGGAGTAACGTTTAATTTACTATTTAAAACAATTGTGGAATCGTTTTGTAGTTTTTTAAGAGTAATATTTTCTAATGTAATCAACTGATTCCATGGACCATTGTTTTTTATAAAATCGCTCATTTTTGGCATAGCAAAAACAGAAATATTTTTTTTACCCAAGGCTTCCCTACCAAAATACATTAAACCCGCATAGTGCCCAATGTGCGCGTGAGTTAAAAAAACACCGTCAATAATGGTTTCTTTTTTCAAATGGTTTTGTTCTAAATCTGCCAATTGAGTATGCATATCTGGGCTAGCTTCAAACAACCATTTTTGTTTGTTTTCTAAATCTAACAAACCTAAAGAAACTACACTTTTTTTTTTGTTAATTCCTTTATAAACATTTGCACAACATTCTTTTTGGCAACCAATATGAGGATAGCCACCATCTTGAGCTACTCCTAAAACAGTAATATATTGTTTAAATACAGGTGTTTTAGTAGCGGTTGTTTTTTGAGTTTCTTTTTTATCACAAGAAGTAATGGCAAGAACCAGTAATAATCTTAAAAAATATTTCATTAACTATCTAATAATAGATAATGCTCCAGAAGGGCATTTGGCAACTTGATTTATAATTTCTTCTTTCGAAGCGTTTTCAACCTGTACCCAAGGTCTGTCTTTTGGTTTGAATACTTTTGGTAAACCCATAGCACATTTTGCAGAATGAGTACATTTTTCAGATTCCCATCCTATTTTAATGTCTTCTTTTGGATACGTTTTCATAATGGTAGATTTTATTTCTTTAAAGATATAAAAACTATTATTTATGAAAAAGAGGCTTTCTGAAAAGTTGAAAATAACTAAATGTTATGTTGAGCTAGTCGAAATATGATTGAATAACTAAAAAGTTACAAAACTTCGACAGACTCAATTTAACAACTAGATATCATTTCTCAGAAAGCCTCTTTATATTAAGTTGTACAGACCTATACCAAAACTCTCCAACCGTAAGGGTCTTCAGATTTATTGGTTTGTATGTCTGTAATTATTTTTTTCAATTGTTGTGCATAAGAATTTTCTAATTCTGGTAAATCATAATCTCTATTTTTATAACCAAAACCAGCAATTGGAGAAATTACAGCAGCTGTTCCTGCTCCAAACATTTCTTTTAAATGCCCAGATTGTGCAGCAGCAATTACCTCAGAAACTGTAATTTTTCTTTCCTCTACAGTAATGCCTTTGTCTCCTGCAATTTGAATGATGCTTTTACGTGTAATTCCATCTAAAATTCGATCACTTGTAGGGCTTGTAATTAGCGTATCATCAATTCTTATAAAAATATTCATTGCACCTGCTTCTTCAATATATTCATGCGAATTATCATCCGTCCAAATAACTTGACTATACCCTTTATCTGTAGCTAATTTTGTTGGATAAAATTGTGCAGCATAGTTTCCACCAGCTTTTGCAAATCCAACACCACCATTAGCCGCTCTAGCATATTTCTCTTCAATTAAAACATTTACTTTTCCTGAAAAGTAAGCACCAGAAGGAGCTGTACAAATAATAAATTTGTATTCGTTAGCAGGAGAAGCATGAAAACCAACTCCAGAAGCCATCATAAAAGGACGTATGTATAAAGAGCTTCCTTCGTTTGTAGGAATCCAAGCATTATCTACACGTAGTAATTCTTTTAAGCCTTCCATAAAAATTTGTTCAGGAATCTCTGGAATTACCAATCTAGATGCAGATTTGTTCAAACGTTTATGATTATCTGTTGGTCTAAATAATAATGTATTCCCATCAACATCTTTGTAGGCTTTCATACCTTCAAAGATAGATTGCCCATAATGAAAGATCTTTGCGGCAGGATCTAAAGTAATTGGAGCATAAGGTTGAATGACAGGTGTTTGCCAAGCTCCATTTTTGTAATCGCAGACTAACATATGGTCAGAATAAACGCTACCAAATGGTAAATTATTAAAATCTACACTTTCAATTTTAGATTCTTTTGTTCGCTTAATGTCTACGTTAAATTCCATAGTTTTACACTTTTTCGTAAAGACAAATTTACACAAATTATTTATCTGCCAATAATAGAATTGAATGTGTTTTTACTTTTAAATATGTATTTTTGAAATTAAGTAAAATTTCTAGGATTATGAGAAGAATTGTTTTTGTAATAATGGCTTTTGCAAGCCTTGTTTCTTGTAAAGAATCTACAAAAAATAAAAGTACTATATCTACAGAAAAAGTACTTGTTTACACTGCTTTTGGTGATAAAATTTCTAAAAAAGGCAGTATTTCTTCAGGCGAGATGCTTGCTAAGTTTTCTAATTTAAATGTTGGTGATACAATTGAGGTTAAATTTTCTTCAATTATAAAAGATTTGTGCTCTAAAAAAGGATGCTGGATGAAGTTGCCTTTAAAGGACTCTTTAGAAACTATGGTTCGTTTTAAAGATTATGGATTTTTTATGCCTTTAGATGCAAAAGGAAAAGAAGTTATAGTTAATGGAAAAGCATTTGTTAAAGAAACTTCTGTAGAAGAATTACAACACTATGCCGAAGATGCTGGAAAAACCAAAGAAGAAATTGCTCAAATTACAGCTCCTAAAGTAGAATTTGCTTTTGAAGCGGATGGAGTTTTGTTAAAGAAGTAGTTTGGATTTTTTAGACTATTAAGAAGACTTAAAAAAATCCAACCATCCAAAAATCTAAAAAATGAAACGAGAAATTTTAATTACTTCAGATGGTTCTACAACCATTCATTTACCAGATTGGGATGAACAATACCATTCTAAACACGGAGCGATACAGGAAGCAATGCATGTTTTTATAAAAACAGGTTTGCACTTTTTTAAAGATAAGCATGTTATAGAGGCTTTTGAAGAAATTTCGATATTAGAAATAGGTTTTGGTACAGGCTTAAACGCGTTTATTACATTTTTAGAAAGCGTAAAAAATAATTTTAATATCAATTATGTCGGTGTTGAGGCTTATCCTATTTCTAAGGAAGAAGTAGCCAAACTCAATTATGTAAAAGAATTAGAAGCGTTATCTTTTGCAAAAGAATTTAGTATTATACATTCCACTTCGTGGGAAAAAAAAGTGGCAATTTCTAACCATTTTCAGTTGACTAAAAGAAAACAGTTTTTTGAAGATATTAAAGATGAAAATAGATTTAATATAGTTTATTTTGATGCGTTTGGAGCAAGAAACCAACCAGAATTATGGACAGAATCTATTTTTGAGAAAATGTACAAAGCATTAAAACAAAACGGAGTTTTAGTTACTTATTCCGCAAAAGGAAGCGTTCGAAGAGCATTACAAACCGTTGGTTTTACAGTAGAACGTTTGCCAGGGCCTCCAGGAAAAAGAGAAATGCTTAGAGCTGTTAAAAGTTAAACCTTTATTGCTGCTCCACCAGAAATGTGCAATTGACTGTTTTGTATAAAACCAATAATACTAAGTTGCTTTTCGTTACTATATGCTTTAGGAATTGTAATGGTTAGCGTACCTTCTTTAGCGTTTAATTTTTTAGTTACATTTGCTACCACAATATTGCTGTTAGATAATGTTCTATTGCTATTTTCGCCTCTTCTTACTTTGGTAATTTTTTGATCTAAAACTAAAACCAATTCTAATTTCTTTAAATTGATATCTCCTTTAATTGCATAGTTTACATATAGTTTGTTTCCTTCTTTTTTAGTATTCGAAATTGTCAATTCATTTTCAGGTACTGCCTTTAAATTTCTAGCAATACTAGCTTTAATTCTTGTTTTATCAGAACCAGTATAATGCCTTTTGCCATTTACAATAAGTTGAGGAGTGTAAATGTTGCTAGCTTTCAACTTTCTACCGTATGCTGCTTGTAGTTCACTATATGCTCTTTTGCTAAAAGGGTCTTTCCAACCAATATAATCCCAATAATCAACATGATAAGACATTACAATTACATTTTTATTGGAGTACTCTTTTTTTATCATATCTAAAAAAACATCTGCTCTTGGGCAACTACTGCAACCTTGAGAAGTAAATAGTTGAAGTACAACAGAAGGTTTATTTTCGATTGTGTTGTTGTCTTTTTTTAAAGTTGAGGCAAAGGCAAAAAAACTAAATATAGCAAGAATAAGATATTTCATAGGTAAAAAGTATTTGTATATTTTTTTGGTCGAAGATTTATAAAATAGCTTACCTGCTATTTTTATTAAGATGATTTTTTATCTTCGTTCAAAACATATTCAATGAAATTTCAAAGAAAATTCGGTAAACAAAAACAGAAAAATTCTACAAAGGGAGTGTTTTTAGTAATCTTACTAATGCTAGCAATATTATTTTGGTATAAAGCAGAAGAT
>CAYPHE010000001.1:25162-36346 GCA_964410075.1 uncultured Polaribacter sp. | reverse complement strand
AAAAAAGTAAAATTTCCACCAATTTTTTTGTTGATTGAAAAAGTATAAAGTTGGCAGAATCAACAATAAATCAATACTTAATTTTAATAATAAAACTGCTAATTTTTGTTGAAACCCAACTGAAGAAAAGCAATTTATAATTACAAATAAGTTTCCTAAAAAAATTATGGCTCCAATAGCTTTTGTTTTTACTAAAGAAATGTTACTTGTTTTGGCCGCCCAACGAATACGCTGTTGAAATAGTTTTTTCCAACTATCTACAGGAAATGTAGTTACAATAGCCGCTTTATTTTTTAGATATTTTACTTTGTTTTTATTGAGCTGTAAAAACTTCTCAAAAAGAAAAACATCATCGCCGCTGGCAATATTGGTATTTCCTTCAAAACCGTTTACCGATTTAAAAATTTCTTTTTGATATCCTAAATTTGCTCCATTACATAAAAAGGGAATTCTATGACCAAAACCACCAATAGTAGCGCCTTGCAAACTCATAAAATCAAACAGTTGAAATTGTGCTAAAAAAGTGTTTTTTACAGCGTAATTTACTGGTGCTACAATCATGATTGGGGTTGTTTCAACAATACATTCGTTAAATACAGTCAACCAATTTTTGGGTAATAGGCAATCTGCATCAGTAGTAAGAATCCAATCAAAAGAAGCCGATTGTATGGCAGTAGCAATAGCATCTTTTTTGGGCGAATTTGTTTTTCTTTCGTTTTGAATTAAGCAGATGTTGGCGATTGTTTTTTTATGTTCTTTAATAATTTCAACAGAATTATCTGAAGAAGCATCATCAACAAAAATAATTTCAAAACTGCTTGATGGATAATTTAAATTTTTAATTGAGGATAAAATTTTTGGCAGATTTTCGGCTTCATTGCGAAAAGGTACAATTATAGAAAAACTTGTTTTTTTATCCGTTTTTCTTCTTTTAAAATCGTTTTGAAGCACAAAACCAATAGATAAATAGATAATTAATAGACAATAGATTGTAAAAATGAGAGGAAAAACCCAAATCATATTGCAAGCTTGGGTTTATAATTCAACACAAAACCACTGCCTAAAATTGCAGGAATTACAAAATTAAAAATCCATAATATCGTTGTAGATGTCAACACAATTGTAGTATTTACTTCTAAAAAAGAAAAGACCCAAAGCGCTACAGAACTTTTTACAACCACATCTAAAAAAGCAATCATTGGTAGAAAAGAGCTAACTAAATACATGGTTGCAATCGCAGATATTACAGTAAAATAATCAACTTCAACATGAAAAATTTGTAGTAAAAAATAAAATTGATGAGAAAAAATAAGATATCTCAATAAAGAAAGTCCTAAAGTTTGTAGATGTGTTTTCCTTGAAATCAAATTTTTGAATTGAATGATTTTAAGAATCCAGTTTTTTGTTGTTTTGCTTTTTTGAAACAGAAAATACATTGTTAAAGCAAATAGCAAAAAAGAGAAAGCTACAAGACCAATTTTAGAAAAATAGATGTCAATATTTTGTTGAAAAAGAAAAAATGAGATTCCAAAAGCTCCAAAAAATAGGGTTGCAAATAATTGTTGTAGGTTTCCAATAGCGTTAAACGCTACAATTTTTTTTCGATCTATTTTTTTAAAATACATTGCTTTAGCAACATATTCTCCTAGTCTGTTTGGGGTAAATAAAGAAACTGTTAACGAAGCCAAACATTGATGAGTTGCGGTAATAATATTTATTTTATCATAAGAATTTACCAATAGTTGCCATTTTTTAATTTCAAAAAACCAATTAAAAAATGAAAAAACACTTAAAAAAAGTATGTTTTTTGCTGAAAAAAGATTGTTTTTGGTGCAAAATGATAAAAAATCAGAAAAAACTAAGCTTTCGTTTTTTGCTAATTTCCAATAGATAAAAAAGCCACACGTAAATACAATTGCAATTTTTAAAATCAACCAAAAGAATTGTTTAGTTTTGTGAGAAAGCGAAACAGTCATACTTCGCAAAATACAAATAAATCGGTGTTAATTACACTAAAAAATTATCAACCTGAAAACAGAAAAAATTATATTGGGTATTGATCCAGGAACTACAATAATGGGGTTTGGCATTATAAAGGTGGTGGGTAAAAAGATGGAATTTATTCAAATGAATGAATTGTTATTAAAAAAATACGATAACCATTATATTAAACTCAAGCATATTTTTGAAAGAACTATTTCTTTAATAGATACTTATAATCCAGATGAAATTGCTATTGAGGCTCCTTTTTTTGGGAAAAATGTACAATCGATGTTAAAATTAGGTAGAGCGCAAGGCGTAGCAATGGCTGCGGGTTTGTCTCGACAAATTCCGATAACTGAGTATTTACCTAAGAAAATTAAAATGGCAATTACTGGAAATGGAAATGCTAGTAAAGAACAAGTGGCTGCAATGTTACAGTCTTTATTACAATTAAAATCACTACCAAAAAACTTAGACGCTACAGATGGTTTAGCGGCTGCAGTTTGTCATTTTTACAACTCAGGAAAAATTGTTGGAGGTAAAAGTTATTCTGGTTGGGCAAGTTTTGTAAAACAGAATACTGATAAGGTTGTTAAATAATCAATATTTAAGAAAATAGTCTTTTTATGACTGATTACTGAAACTGAAAACTAAGACTAAGACTATTGGCAGGAATCTACATCCATATCCCTTTTTGTAAACAAGCATGTTTTTATTGCGATTTTCATTTTTCTACATCATTAAAAAAGAAAGCAAGTTTATTGTCTTGTATCGAAAAAGAAATTCAACTTAAAAAAGAGATTTTTAAAAATAAAATTGTAGAAACCATTTATTTTGGAGGAGGAACACCGAGTTTGTTATCGGCAGAAGAAATTAACAGTTTAATTGAAACGGTTTACAAAAATTATAACATTGTTCGTAATCCAGAAATAACTTTAGAGGCAAATCCAGATGATTTGTATGAAGAAAAAATTATTGAGTTAGCAGCTAGTAAAATCAATCGATTAAGTATTGGTATTCAATCTTTTTTTGATGACGATTTGGTGTTGATGAATCGAGCTCATAATGCTGAAGAAGCAAAAAAATCGTTGCAAATTGCTGTAAAGTACTTTAAAAATATCTCTATAGATTTAATTTACGGAATCCCCAATGCTAGTAACAAAAAGTGGAAACAAAATATAGACATGGCTTTAAGTTTTGGTGTGCCTCATATTTCTAGTTACGCTTTAACTGTAGAAGAAAAAACGCCTTTAAAAAGTTTGATAGAAAAAGGTAAAATAGCAAACACTAACGACGAAGTTTCAGCAGCACAATTTACTATTTTGGTAGACAAATTAGCTGAAGAAGGCTTTGTGCATTACGAGTTATCAAACTTTGGTAAAGAAGGTTTTTTTAGTAAAAATAATTCGGCTTATTGGTTAGGTAAATGGTATTTGGGCTTTGGGCCTTCGGCGCATTCTTTTTATGAAAACCAACGAGCTTGGAATGTAAATAACAATAGCAAATACATTAAAAGTATTTTAGAAAATACAATTCCAGAAGAGGTAGAAGTACTGTCTAAAGTAGATCGTTTTAACGAAATAATAATGACAGGTTTACGAACTATTTGGGGAATTGATTTAGAAAAAATAAAACAGCTTTTCGGAAAACAATATGAATTGTATCTTCGTCAAAAAATTGCTCGTTTTTTAGACGAAGAATTAGTTTGTATTGAAAGCAATGTTGTAAAAACAACCAACAAAGGAAAATTTTTAGCAGACGGAATCGCATCCGATTTATTTATGCTAGAAAACGAATAGATCAATCATTTTTATGAAAGCAACTGTAGAATACAATTCTAGAAAGATTATAGTAGATATTTCTAACCCTATAGATATTTCTATACCTATAGATCCTAATAAAAAAAGTGTAAACGCTTGGTATATAGGTGATCCTGAAATTAAGCCAGAGACTTCTGGAGACTTTGAAATTAGTGTAGCTAATGGAGCTATAGTAAATTTTAACAGCATTCATTTCAATCCACATTCGCACGTTACACATACAGAATGTGTAGGGCATATTACAAAAGAAGTACATTCCGTTAATCAGCAATTAAAGTATAATATTTTTTTAGCAGAAGTGGTTACTATTGCCCCTTTGTTTCATAATGGAGATTTTCTAATAGGGGTAAAGCAGTTAAAAACAGCCTTAAGAAATAAGAAGAGAGATGCTATTGTAATTCGTACTCTGCCTAATTTAGAAGAGAAAAAGAGTATGAATTACTCAAATACAAACCCTACTTACCTTTCTGAAAAAGCGGCAATTTATTTAAGAGAAAAAGGGATCAAACATTTACTTATCGATTTACCTTCTGTAGATAAAGAAAAAGATGGGGGACAGCTTTTGTCTCATAATGCTTTTTGGGATACCTCTGGAGAGGTTAGAATGAACGCAACAATTACAGAATTAATCTATGTACCAAATAGAGTAGAAGATGGAGAGTATTTGTTAAATTTAATGATTGCTCCTTTTGAAAATGATGCCACGCCTAGTAAACCAGTTTTGTATAAAATATTGAAGTAAAATGAAAACCACCTTAAAACTTGAGGAAGTAACAATGTTATTTTTTTCTGTATATCTATTTAATAATTTAACTTTTAATTGGTGGTGGTATTTAATCTTATTTTTACTTCCTGATATTAGTTTTTTAGGTTACGCAGTTAATAATAAGGTTGGTGCATTTTTGTACAATGTTTTTCATCATAAAGGAGTAGCAATTTTACTTTATATTATAGGAGTTTATTCAATAAATGAATACTTACAGCTAGCTGGAATTATTCTATTTGGTCATTCCTCTTTTGATAGAATTCTTGGTTATGGCTTAAAGTATACTGATAGTTTTAATAATACTCATTTGGGTAAAATTGGTAATAAAAAATAGTGTTTTATTAACTATTGTTGTTCTAAATCAAAACCACTGCTTTCTTTTAAAATACCAAATGGCAACAATGGTAATTAAAACCATAATGCCTAGCAATACAAAATAACCGTATTTCCATTGTAGTTCTGGTATGTTGGTAAAATTCATTCCATAAATACCAGCTAAAAAAGTCAACGGAATAAAAATTACAGAAAGTATAGTAAGGGTTTTCATTACTTCGTTTAAACGATGACCTTGAATACTAAAGATTAAGTTGATTTTACTTTCTAGTTCCTGTAACTCAAAATCGATATTGGAAATTAAATTGTTGGTTTGTTCTTTCAATTCGCTAAAATATTTGCTATCAAACCCTTTAATTTCAATCTTTTCCATTTTGGTAATCATATCTTTTAGGCTTAGGGTTGCCTTTTTAAAATTATACAATTCTTGTTTTCTTGTCTCTACGAGCGATGTAAATTCTGGTGTCGGTTTTATTTTAGAAGGATCTAACAATTTAGAACTAGATGCTGCATTTTTAGCGTATGCATCTTCGTAATTATCAATAATAGATTCAATAATTAAAAAAAGTAAATAATCAGATTTTTTTCTTCTAACCAAACCTTTATTAGCTTCTAATCGTTCGCGAATCCAATTGAAATAATCTCCTTTTTTCTCTTGAATGCTCCATAAAAAACCAGAAGAAGCCACAAAAAAGAGTTGTTCGTTGTCTAGTTGATTGTCATCCGTTTTTAAAACATGCAGGCTAATAAAAACAACATCTTCCAATAAAATAACTTTATTAGAATGTTCATCGGTCATTAATAATTTAATTAGAAAATCATCTAAGTTATTGTCTAAAATTAATTTTCTAAAAACGTCTTTGTAGTGTAATCCATAAGTGTTTAGCCATTCCACCGTAGGTGTAGTATTGGTTAACACAATGTCTTCTAACGTTGCAAAATTATCCTTTTTGTATTTTTTTGCAGAATAACTAATAATAGAAGTATTACTCAAAAATTCATTTTCCATAGTAAAATTGTAAATTTGAATGATAAAGATACTTTTTTTAATCTTACATAAAATCACACCAATGCACATAGAACAATTAAGAACGTATTGTATTTCTAAAAAAGGAGTTACAGAACATTTTCCTTTTGATGTAGACACGCTGGTTTTTAAAGTAATGGATAAAATGTTTGCCTTAGTGCCTTTATCTAAGTGGGAAAGAGGAGAGAAATGGTTGAACTTAAAATGTAACCCAGAAAAAGCGGTAGAACTTCGTGAAGAATTTGAAGCTATAAAACCAGGTTATCACATGAGTAAAAAACATTGGAATACAATTACTGTAAATGAAGATGTTTCTGATGAAATGATAATTGAGTTGATAGACCATTCTTATGATTTGGTAGTTGCAGGTTTAACTAAAAAAGCAAAAGCCGAGCTGGCTAATTTATAAAGTGAAAAAAGAAGAGTTAAGAAAAATATACAAACAGAAGCGTTTAGAATTATCGCAAATTCAAATTGATGAATACCAAGAGAATATTTATCATCAAATACAACAATTGAATTTAGAAAATGTTGAATATGTGCACCTTTTTTTATCGCTAAAAAAGTTTAAAGAAGTAGATACACAACCTATTGTCAAATATTTTAAAAGTAGACATAAAAAGATTGTACTTAGTAAAAGTAATTTTAAAGACTATACGTTAACGCATTTTTTGTTAGAAGAAAATACAAAGCTATCTTTTAATAAATACGGAATTCCAGAACCAGAAAACGGAATAGAAATACAGCCAAAACAATTAGATTTGGTTTTTGTTCCGTTATTAATTTCAGACCAACAAAATTACAGAGTAGGTTACGGTAAAGGCTTTTACGATCGTTTTTTATCTGATTGTAGAAAAGATTGTAAGTCAATTGGATTAAATTTCTTTCCATCAATTGCTAAAATAGAAGATGTCAATGAGTTTGATATTGCTTTAAACAAAGTAATTTATCCAAAACTAGAAATAAGTTAATCAGGTAGTGTCACTTCGAGTTTTTTAAATGAAGTTCAACGAAATTTAAAAAGTACCGAGAAGTCTCAATCAAAAAAAAGGAAAATGAAAATACAAGGAAACATCGTAGATATTTTTAACAAACAGATTTTTAAAGGAGAAATAACTGTTGAAAATCAACGAATAAAAAGTATTACAAAAAGTAATCATGATGAAGAACGTTACATTTTACCAGGATTCGTAGATGCACACATTCATATAGAAAGTTCTATGTTAGTGCCTAGTGAATTTGCAAAAATTGCTGTCACGCACGGAACAGTTGCTACGGTTTCAGATCCTCATGAAATTGCAAATGTATTAGGCGTAAAAGGAGTTGAGTTTATGATTGCTAATGGAAAAACAGTCCCTTTAAAATTCAATTTTGGTGCACCAAGTTGTGTGCCAGCTACAAGTTTTGAAACTGCAGGAGCAGTTATCGATTCTACAGATATTGAACGATTATTACAAAATCCAGATATTAAATATCTGGCAGAAATGATGAATTACCCAGGAGTGTTGTTTGATGATGCAGAGGTGTTAGCAAAAATTGAACATGCAAAAAAAGCAAACAAACCCGTTGACGGTCATGCACCAAATGTAAGAGGAAAAGATCTAGACAAATACATTGCTGCTGGAATTTCAACAGATCACGAATGTTTTACTTACGAAGAAGCTTTAGAGAAATTACAGAAAGGAATGAAAGTGATTATTCGCGAAGGGAGCGCTGCTAAAAACTTTGAAGCATTAATTGATCTATTGCCTGAATATTTTGAAAATATGATGTTTTGTTCGGATGATAAGCACCCTGATGACTTATTGGTTGGGCATATCAATCAAATCTGTGCAAGAGCAATTGCCAAAGGGGTTGATGTTTTTAAAGTATTGCAAGCAACTTGTGTTAACCCTGTAAAACACTATGGTTTAGATGTTGGTTTGTTACAGGAAAATGATTTTGCAGATTTTATTGTAGTTGAAAATTTAAACAATTTTAAAGTCTCAGCAACTTATATAAATGGCGAATTAGTTGCAAAGGATAATCAATCTTTTGTAAAAACAGATTCAGTTGAGTTATTAAATAATTTCAATATCAATTTAAAAGTTGTTACCGATTTTGAATGCATTTCATCTG
This sequence comes from uncultured Polaribacter sp., assembly GCA_964410075.1. Classification (GTDB taxonomy): domain Bacteria; phylum Bacteroidota; class Bacteroidia; order Flavobacteriales; family Flavobacteriaceae; genus Polaribacter. The sequence continues at coordinate 28,299 of CAYPHE010000001.1, read as the reverse complement.
CAAAAAAGATAAACTGTATAGAGGTTTTAGACGGAGAGTTAATCACTAATAAAATAGAAGTGGAGGCTTTAAGCGATAATGGAAATTTGATTAGCAATACAAAAACCGATGTATTAAAAATGGCAGTTGTCAATCGATATCAAAACACAAAGCCAGCTATAGGTTTTATAAAAAACTTTGGACTTAAAAAAGGAGCTATTGCAAGTTCTGTTGCGCACGATTGCCACAATATTGTTGTGGTTGGTGTTTCAGACGAAGATATTTGCAATGCAGTAAATGTAATTATAGAAAATAGAGGTGGAGTTTGTGCTGTAACAGAACAAAATAAATCAATTTTATCATTACCAATAGCCGGAATAATGTCTGATAAATCTGCCGAAGAAATAGGTAGATCTTATGCAGCATTAGACAAAGTAGCAAAAGATTTTGGCTGTACTTTAAAAGCTCCTTATATGAGTTTGTCTTTTATGGCTTTGTTGGTAATACCGTCATTAAAATTATCTGACAAAGGGTTGTTTGATGGGAATTCGTTTCAATTTACAACACTAAAAATTAATTAAAAGTGAGCAATAGAATATCAATTGTAATATTTTTTTTTCTTGTGCATAGTGTTGTCTTTTCTCAAGAAAAATACGAAAGGGAATATAGAATTAGTGTAGATAGTGTACCTGAAAACGCAAAATTATTTATTGAAAAATTTCAATTCGATAAAACTGTAAAATGGTTTGCAGAAGAAAGCCAAGATGGGAAAACAATTGAAGCAAAAAGTTGGTTGAACGATTGTAAATATAGTGTGGAATTTTCCAAAAAAGGAAATCTAATTGATGTAGAAAAAGAGGTGGAAATTGAAGAGCTTTCAAAAGCAATTCAGCAAAAAATAAACTCAGCATTAACTAATAAATATGATAAATTTAAAATAAAGAAACTTCAAATTCAATATACAGGAAGCAAAGAAGATGTATTTCAAAAGGTTTTGAATAATGTTGATGTTAACAACGTTTTAGTTCAATATGAGATAGTAGTAAAAGCAAAAAAAGAAAACGAATCTAAGCGCTACGAATTGTTAGTTGATAAAAACGGAGCAATTTTAAAAGAACTCATTTTTAAGAATTCATTTTATCTAAATTTAGAATTTTAATGAGAATAAGTCTTGCTTTCTTGTTGGGTTTGTTTTCTTTGAATACTGTCTTTTCTCAAGAAAACACAGAGCTAGGTTTCTTGCCGAAAATTGTTTTATCCAATAAAATAAATGACAATTCAAAATGGGTAAATAGCATTGAATCTAGAACTTTTGTAGAAGAAAATTTAGCAACAACACATAGTCTAGTAGATATATCTTCAATTTATTCGAGAAAAATTTCTGAAAACCAATCTATCAATTTCGGTTATATTTTACGTTTTGAAGGTAGTGAGCAAATTCATAGAACTTTTCAGTATTTTAATGTGTTGAGTAATTTTTCAGCTTTAAAAATTGCCCATCGTTTTGCTTTTGAACAATTTTATCAAAGAGAAAAACAAACCAATTACAGAACTAGATATCGAATTAGTTTGCAGAAAGCTTTAAATGGAGAACGTATTGATATAAATGAATTCTATTTAAAAATTGGTAATGAGTATTTGTATGATTTTTCTGATTTAGAAGTTAGGTTGACTCCTTATTTAGGTTATCAATTATCAAAAAAAGATAAATTAGAAACAGGTTTTGATTATCGTTTAGGAGATTTATTTGCAAATAGTCAATCAAAAAACTTATGGTTTAGAATTACTTGGTATATTTTATTGTAAAGAAATATTAAATTATGAAAAATAAAGTTGTAATAAAATACTGTACGCAATGCAGGTGGTTGTTGCGTTCTTCTTGGATGGCGTAAGAACTTTTAACCACTTTTCAAGAAGAAATAGCGGAGCTAACTTTACAACCTGGAACTGGAGGTGTTTTTGAGGTTTATGCAAACGAAATACGAATTTGGTCAAGAAAAGAAAGGGGAGGATTTCCAGAAATAAAAGAATTAAAACAATTGGTTAGAGATGTAATTTCGCCAGAAAAAAGTTTAGGACATTCCGATAAAAAATAGCTGTTTTTGTCTTTTCTAAAATGACTATTTTTGCAGACAAAATAATTTTAAAAAAATGAAAGCATATATATTTCCAGGTCAAGGAGCACAATTTTCAGGTATGGGTTTAGATTTGTATGAAAATTCTGAATTGGCAAAAGAATACTTTGAAAAAGCAAATGATATTTTAGGTTTTTCTATTACAGATGTTATGTTTAAAGGTACAGCAGAAGAGTTAAAACAAACAAAAGTAACTCAACCTGCAATTTTTTTACACTCTGTAATTTTAGCTAAAGTATTAGGAGACGATTTTAAGCCAGAAATGGTTGCAGGTCACTCTTTAGGCGAGCTTTCTGCACTAGTAGCAAATGGAGTTTTATCTTTTGAAGATGGATTGCAATTGGTTTCTAAAAGAGCTTTGGCTATGCAAAAAGCTTGTGAAATGCAAGAATCTACCATGGCCGCTGTTTTAGGTTTAGAAGATGCTGTTGTAGAAGAAGTTTGTGCTTCTATAGAAGAAGGTGTAGTTGTTCCTGCTAATTATAATTGCTTAGGGCAATTGGTAATTTCTGGAGAAATTGCAGCGGTTGAAAAAGCTTGCGAGGTTTTAAAAGAAAAAGGAGCAAAAAGAGCTTTATTGTTACCAGTGGGTGGAGCATTTCATTCGCCATTAATGGAGCCTGCAAGAGCTGAATTAGCGGCAGCAATTGAGGCGACTACATTTAACGAACCAATTTGTCCTGTGTATCAAAATGTTGCAGCTTCTGCAATTACAGATCCGGCTACTATAAAAGAAAACTTAATTGCTCAATTAACTGCTCCAGTAAAATGGACTCAGTGTGTGCAAGCTATGGTTGCAGATGGAGGAACTGAATTTATAGAAGTTGGTCCAGGGAAAGTACTACAAGGTTTAATGCGAAAAATAGATAGAAGTGTTGCTGCAAGTGGAGCTTCAATTTAATCTTTAGAAAACTTCAAATAACAAAAATAAAAATCCAATTTGATATTCAAATTGGATTTTTATTTTTGCTAACAGCTACAATGTTATTGCTTCAACTGCCATTTCCAAGCAGAACCTAGAGC
>CAYPHE010000001.1:0-25062 GCA_964410075.1 uncultured Polaribacter sp. | reverse complement strand
GCTAACAGCTACAATGTTATTGCTTCAACTGCCATTTCCAAGCAGAACCTAGAGCTTCTTCTAAACTTTTTTCAGTTTTCCAGCCTAATTCTTTATTGGCTATTGTAGTGTCTGCATAAGCAGCTGTTATATCTCCAGCTCTTCTACCAACAATTTTGTAGTTTAGTTTTTGTTCAGATGCTTTTTCAAATGCATGAATTACTTCTAGGACAGAACTTCCTGTTCCTGTTCCGATATTAAAAAACTCGAAGTTACTTTTGTTTTTCTGATCAATCAAACGTTGTAAAGCTGCAATGTGTGCTTTTGCTAAATCTACTACATGAATGTAGTCTCTTACGGCTGTTCCGTCTACAGTATCGTAATCATCACCAAAAACAGACAGTTCTTTTCTAATTCCTGCTGCAGTTTGAGTTACAAACGGAATTAAATTTTGAGGAACACCTAAAGGGAGTTCTCCGATTTTTATAGAATCGTGAGCACCAATAGGGTTAAAATAACGTAAGGCAATGGCATTTAATTTGTGTGCGTTACAAGCATCGTTAATAATTTCTTCACCAATTTGCTTGGTGTTTCCGTAAACAGATTCTGCTTTTTTTACAGGCGCATTTTCGGTAATTGGCAATTCATCTGCTTGACCGTAAACTGTACATGAAGAAGAAAAAATAAAATTATCTAAATTTCTATCTCTCATTTCTTGCAATAAGTAAACTAAAGCACCTAAATTATTTTCATAATAATCTAAAGGTTTATGCATGCTTTCTCCAACAGCTTTAAATGCGGCAAAATGAATGATTCCATCAATAGCCGTATTGTCAAAAAAATGTTTTACATCATTTTTAACTCTTAAATCGATGTTGTGGTATTCTGGTTTTTTACCAGTTATTTCTGTTATGTTATCTAAAACTTGTATTGATGTATTTGATAAATCATCAATAATAACAACTTCAAAGCCTGCGTTTTGTAATTCAACTACGGTATGAGAGCCGATAAATCCAAGTCCGCCAGTTACTAAAACTTTTTTCATTTTGGCTAATTTTTTAAAAAGGTTAAAATTGTTTCCGAAATAAATGTCAATTGTTCTTTATCTAATTCTGTATGCATTGGTAAAGAAATTACATTTTTAATAAGTTTATTAGTTACAGGAAAATCTTCTTCTCTATACTTGTCATCTGCATAAGCTTTTTGAGAATGTAAAGCCACTGGATAATAAATAGCATTCGGGATTCCTTTTTCTAAAAGGTGTTTGTGTAATTCGTCTCTTTTTCCATTGGTTATTTGTAAAGTATATTGATGGAAAACGTGGCAGTCACAAACATCACAAATTTCATTGCAATTTTTTGTTTTGTTTGATTTTGCCGTTGGTGTAATTATACTTGGGTGGTTAGAAAACGCATTGTTGTAAAAACGAGCGGCATCTCTTCTAGCATTACAATAGTTGTCTAAGTGAGGTAATTTTGTTTTTAAAACTCCAGCTTGTATACTATCTAATCTAGAATTTACACCAACAACATCATGATAGTAACGTTTATACATACCATGGTTTACCATTCCTCGAATTGTGTGAGCAAGATCGTCATCATTGGTAAAAATAGCACCACCATCACCATAACAACCTAAGTTTTTTGAAGGGAAAAATGATGTCGTACCAACATTTCCAATGGTACCGGCTTTTTGCTGAGAACCATCAGAAAACGTGTAATTAGCTCCAATAGCTTGTGCGTTGTCTTCAATTACAAATAGATTGTGTTCTTTAGCAATTTCTAAAATAGCTTCCATATTAGCTACTTGTCCGAACAAATGAACAGGTACAATAGCTTTGGTTTTTGGAGTAATCGCTTTTTTTAGCGCTTCAATATCAATATTAAAAGTGTCTTCTTCAACATCTACCAAAACAGGGTTTAGTTGAAGTAAAGCAATTACTTCAACAGTTGCAGCAAAAGTAAAATCTGCGGTAATTACTTCGTCTCCAGGTTGTAAACCCAGTCCCATCATTGCTATTTGTAGCGCATCAGTTCCGTTGGCACACGGAATTACATGTTTTACATTCAAATAATTTTCTAAATCTTTTTGGAACTCATGAACTAAAGGTCCATTAATGTAAGCTGATGAGTTTAAAACCTGCTCAATAGAAATATTTACTTCTTCTTTAATGTGTTGGTACTGACTTTGTAAGTCAACCATTTGAATTTTTTTCATTCGGTACATTTAACTTCTCAAATGTACAAACTCTTATTCATTTTTTTAAAGAATAAATATGGGGAATATTACTTTATACATGCACTCCATATCACATCATTAGGTAATGGAGCAGTAATTTCTATTTTTTCTTTAGTAACAGGGTGCGTAAAATGAATTTTTCTTGCGTGCAGGTGAATGCTTCCGTCTTTATTGCTTCTGTTAAAGCCGTATTTTAAATCACCTTTTATAGGGCTTCCAATATTTGCTAATTGACAACGAATTTGATGGTGCCTACCAGTTTCTAAGTTGACTTCTAATAGGGTGTAATTATCTAATTTTTGTAAAATAGTATAATGTAAAACAGCTCTTTTGCTTCCAGAAACTTCTCTAGTAAAAGCAGAAGATTTATTGTTTTTAGGATTCTTTTTTAAAAAGTTTATTAAAGTGTCAGTTGATTTTTTTGGAGTGTTTTTTACTATTGCCCAATAGGTCTTTTGAATTTGCTTTTCTCTTAGCATTTTGTTTAAACGTTCTAAAGCTTTAGAAGTTCTTGCAAAAATGATAATTCCAGAAGTGGGTCTGTCTAAGCGATGAACAGTTCCTAAAAAAACGTTGCCAGGTTTGTTGTATTTATCTTTAATATATTCTTTTACAATATCGTTAAGTGGTTTGTCTCCTGTTTTATCTCCTTGAGTAATATCGCCCGCTTTTTTATTAACAATGCATAAATGATTGTCTTCAAATAAAACGTCAAGATTTTCTTTAGAAGATTTCATAATTAAGAAAAATCTTTGGCAACATCTTGATTTACTTGGTCGATAAAAGATAAAAATTCTTCTCTACCAAAACTAGTTGAAGAAGAGGTAATGAATGATGTGGGTAGAGACTCCCAATAATTCAAGAGCTTTTTTTTGTAAGCAGTAATTTGTTTGTTTATTTTAGAGCTACCTAATTTATCAGATTTTGTAAAAACAATACAAAACGGAATTTGATTTTCTCCTAAAAACTGCATGAATTCTAAGTCAATTTTTTGAGGATCGTGCCTAGAATCAATTAAAACAAAGGTGCAGACCAATTGTTCTCTTTCTTTAAAGTAATTTTCTATAAAGTATTGAAAGATAACACGTTTCTTTTTAGAGACTTGGGCATAACCATAGCCAGGTAAATCCACTAAAAACCAAGAATCATTTATTTTAAAATGATTAATCAGCTGAGTTTTTCCTGGTTTTCCAGAAATTTTAGCCAAATCTTTTCGTTGCATTAACATATTAATTAACGAAGACTTGCCAACATTAGACCTACCTATAAAAGCATACTCGGGTATGTTTTCTTTAGGTGCGTTAATAACGTTGCTGTTACTCATTACAAATTCAGCAGACTTTATTTTCATAACAAAAAAATTACGTTATATTTTTCTGGCGATAAACCAGTCGTGAAGAATTTTGTTGAATTCTTCAGGTTTTTCCATCATTGCAGCGTGCCCACATTCATCAATCCAAAATAATTCAGAATCTGGTAATAATCTATGGAAATCTTCCGCAACTTCTGGTGGTGTAACTGCATCTTGTTTTCCCCAAATAATACAACTAGGTTGTTTCATTTTAGGTAAGTCGCTTGCCATATTGTGTCTAATAGCACTTTTTGCAATAGCTAAAGTTCTAATTACCGAGTTTCTGTCGTTTACAATTTCGTAAACATCATCAACCAATTCTTTGGTGGCAATTGCAGGATCGTAAAAAACGTCTTTAGCCTTTTGCTCAATATATTCGTAGTTTCCTCTTTTAGGAAAGCTATCTCCCATTGCCTTTTCATATAAGCCAGAGCTTCCTACTAAAACTAAACCTTTAACCCTTTCTTGGTAATGCTTTGTAAAGTATAACCCTATATGACCTCCTAAAGAGTTTCCTAAAATAACTGCATTTTCTAAACCTTTGTAGTCCATAAATTCCTTTAAAAAACTAGCTAAGTTTTTAACATTGGTTTTTAATAAAGGTAAAGAATATAGAGGTAATTCTGGAATTAAAACCTGATATCCATTCTTTGAAAAGTGGTAAAAGGTTGCTTCAAAGTTGCTCAAAGCTCCCATTAAACCATGCAATACAATTATTGCAGGTCCCTCACCAGCTTCTGCATAAATAAATTTTCCCTCAGTTTTTAACTTCATGAATATTCAAATTCTGTTTTTCGTAACGAGCAAATGTACTTCTTTTTTATGAAATACAACTTTAAATTATTGCAAGTGCAAAATTAAAAAATCAGTTTTACTCAATGCAATTGTTTGTTAATAAAAGCGTTATTTATCAACAATGTGTAAAAAAGTGGTAAAAAGTGGTAAAAAATATATATTTTTGAAATCATCAGCAGAACTACATTAATGATAAGTATAATAGGAGATTACCAATGTAAAGCAGACGCAAAAGGAAGAATTATGCTTCCTTCTGGGTTAAAAAAGCAGTTGGTAGATGTTGTAGATAATGGTTTTGTGTTGAAAAAAGCCATTTTTAACCCTTGTTTAGAATTGTATCCTGTAGAAGAGTATAAAAGAATTTTAGCTAAAGTGAAGAAGAATATCAATCCTTTTAATAGAGAGCACAATAATTTTATTAGAAGATTTACTGCTGGTGTTAAATTGGTGGATATAGATAGTGCTGGAAGAATTTTAATTGCTAAAGATTTAATTGAGTTTGCTGAAATTAAAAAACAAGTGGTTATGACTGCGCCAATTGATATTATTGAAATTTGGGATAAGGAATTATATGACAAGACGCTAGAAGACGGAGCTGAAAATTTTCCTGATTTGGCAGAAAAAGTAATGGGTAATTACAATGCAGATGAATTATCATAGTCCTGTTTTATTAAAAGAAAGTGTAGATGCGTTGGCTATAAAAGCCGATGGTGTTTACGTTGATGTAACGTTTGGTGGAGGTGGTCATTCAAAAGAGATTTTGTCTAGACTTGGAGAAAATGGAAAATTATTTGCTTTTGATCAAGATGAAGATGCGCAAAGAAATATAATAGACGACAATCGTTTTGTGTTGATTCCAGAAAATTTTAGATACATCTCACGTTTTTTAAGATTTCATGGAGTAAAAAAGGTAGATGGAGTTTTGGCAGATCTTGGTGTGTCGTCTCATCAGTTTGATGAAGCAGAAAGAGGTTTTTCAATTCGTTTTGATGGTGACTTAGATATGAGAATGAATCAGAATGCAAAAATATCTGCAAAAAAAATTATCAATAGCTATTCAGAAGAAAAGTTGGCAAGTGTTCTATTTGAATATGGAGAATTGAGAAATTCAAGGGCTTTGGCAAGAACAATTGTAGAGCGAAGAGAAGAACAAAAAATTGAGACAAGTTTTCAGTTAAAAAATGTATTACAGCGTTTTTTGCCTAAGGCAAAAGAACATAAAATACTAGCTCAAATATTTCAAGCAATTCGTATTGAAGTAAATGAGGAATTGGTTGTATTAAAAGAATTTTTAAGTCAGATACCAAATCTGTTAAAAGAAGAGGGGAGATTGAGTGTTATCTCTTATCATTCTTTAGAAGATAGATTGGTAAAAAGATATATTAGAACAGGATTATTTAGCGGTGAGCCCGAAAAAGATGTTTTTGGTAATAGTTATGAACCCTTACAAAAAGTAGGAAAATTAATCATGCCATCCCCAAACGAGATTAACCAAAACAATAGGGCTCGCAGTGCTAAATTAAGAATTGCTAAACCAAAAATTAATAAATAAGTTTTTAGTGTTTAAGGTAAAAGAAATCATATACGGCGTTTTTAAAGGTAGCTTCTTTACCAGAGAAACTGCTTCTAAAAACTGGTTTGTTTTTATGTATGTAGTTATGCTTTTGCTAATAGTTATTTATAGTAGTCATAGTGTAGATCAAAAAATCATAAAAATTTCAGAATTAAAACAACAGCAAAAAGAATTTAGAGCCATCTATATAGATACAGATGTTGTGTTAACAAAGTTAGAATTAGAATCTACCATTATTGAGAAAGCAAAAGAAAAAGGATTGGAGGCTGTAAAAAATCCACCTCAAAAAATAAGAGTTACCTACTAGGCAATGGCAACAGAAAAGAAAAACATATTGACTAAATTTTACATCATCGCATTTTTTATGTTGGTGTTTTTTGTGAGTATTGTTGCGCGCGTTTTTAATTTACAATATGTAAAAGGAGATGAATATAGAAAATTAGCAAAAGAAAAAACGGTAAGGCAGACTACTATTTATGCAAGTAAGGGAAATGTATATGCAGCAGATGGTAGCTTATTAGCAACTTCAATGCAAAGTTTTGATGTCTTTTTTGATGTAAAACTTGCTGTTGAAAGAGGTGTTTTTGATGCAAATGTAAAACAGTTGTCAAAAGACTTGTCTGAGCTTTTTGGTAGATCTAGCAATTACTACTATCAGAAATTACAAAAAGCAAAACGAAGAAAAAACTCATACTTACCAATAGCTAAAAATGTTGGCTATGTAGACTATCTAAAATTGAAAACTTTTCCAATCTTTAAATTGGGTAAATACGGAGGAGGATTTATTGCAAAGTCTAAAAAGAGAAGGGTACACCCTATTGGAAAAATTGCCGAAAGAACTATTGGTTATAAAGATTACAGGGGTGAAGCAGGTGTAGAGGGTGCTTTTGCGGAATATTTAAAGGGAGAAAATGGAGTTCGATTAGAGAAAAGGGTTGCTAAAAATCAATGGAAATCAATTAGTAACTTCAATCAAAAAGATCCAATTAACGGGCAAGATGTAGTTACTACTTTAGATGTAAATATTCAAGATATTACACATCATGCATTATTGCGTCAAATGGAATATTTTGAAGCCGACCATGGTTGTGCGGTAGTTATGGAAACTGCAACTGGAGAAATTAAAGCAATTGCAAACTTAGGAAGAACTTCTAAAGGTAAATATTTCGAAAAACGAAATTATGCCGTTTGGGAAAGTCACGAACCTGGCTCAACGTTTAAGTTGGCTAGTTTAATGGCGGCTTTAGATGATAAACTTATTGATACTTCAACTGTTGTTGATACAGAGAAGGGGCGAATTTATATACACGGTTCTAAAGTAGAGGATTCTCACAGAGGTGGTTATGGTAAAATTTCTGCAGGGCGTGTTTTTGAAGTTTCTTCTAATGTTGGTATTGTAAAGTTGATTAAAAAGCATTACGATCATCAACCCAAGAAATTTATAGAAAAAATAGCAAGTTACGGTTTTACGGAGCCTATTGGTTTTCAAATTAAAGGAGAAGGAAAGCCTTACATACCAACACCAGATGATAAAAAAAGATGGAATAAAATTTCTTTAGAGTGGATGTCTTGGGGGTATGGAGTTTCAGTTACGCCAATGCAGATTTTAATGTTTTATAACGCTGTTGCAAATAACGGTGTAATGGTAAAACCAAGATTTATTAAAGAGCTGAGAAGACAAAATAAGATAGAGAAAAAGTTTGATAAAGAGGTTGTTAACTCTAATATTGCTTCAGAAGAAACTTTAGAGAAAATAAAAAAGGTGATGGAAAATGTAGTTATTAAAGGAACTGCAGATAATATTTATTCGCCTAATTTTTCTATGGCGGGTAAAACAGGGACGGCTAAAAAATTTATTCCCAAGCATATCGATAAAGAGGGAAATGTAGTTGCTGCAGGATACTCAAATAAACATTATACAGCTTCTTTTGTAGGTTTTTTTCCTGTTGATAAGCCAAAATATACTTGTATTGTAGTAGTGCACGATCCTAATAAAAAGAAAGGGTATTATGGGGCAACTGTTGCAGCACCTGTTTTTAAAGAAATTGCACAAAAAATTTACACATCCACTCCAGTGGAGTCAGAAATTACACCAAAAGATTTTGATTTTGCTGCTGTTGAAAATAATTACAAACAGTACAACGCAATAATTAACAAAGAAAATAATCGTGTACCCAATGTAAAAGGAATGTCTGCAATGGACGCTATATCATTATTGGAAAATATTGGGTTTAAAGTAAAGTTGTCTGGTGTTGGAAAAGTAAAACAACAATCGATAAGAAAAGGAGAAAAAATAGTAAAAGGAAAAACAATTGTATTAACACTATCATAAGCTGAAAAATTTAAAAGACATATTATATAAGGTTTCCATAAATCAAGTTTTTGGAAGTACAGATGTGCAAATTCATCAGTTAGTTTTCGATTCTAGAAAAATTGAAAAGAATGATGTTTTTGTTGCTCAAAAAGGTGTTCAGGTAGATGGTCATTTGTTTATTGATAAGGCAATAAATAGTGGTGCAATTGCTATTATTTGCGAAGATTTTCCGGAAACAAAAATAGAGGGAGTTACTTACGTTCAAGTTGAAAATGCAAGCATTGCTCTAGCGATAATGGCGGCTAATTTTTATGACAATCCTTCGTCAAAATTTCCTTTAGTTGGGGTTACAGGAACTAATGGTAAAACTACAATTGCATCTTTGCTTTACCAATTGTTTAAAAAAGCAGGTTATAAAGTAGGTTTGTTATCAACTGTAAAAGTTATGGTTGACGAAAAAGAGTTTGCTGCAACACATACAACGCCAAATTCTGTAGCTATTAATTTCTACTTAGATAAAATGGTAAGTGCTGGTGTAGATTATTGTTTTATGGAGGTAAGTTCTCATGGTATTCATCAAAATAGAACAGAAGGTTTGGTTTTTGCAGGTGGAATTTTTACAAACTTGTCTCACGATCATTTAGACTATCATAAAACTTTTGCAGAATACAGAAATGTTAAAAAATCTTTTTTTGATGGTTTGCCAAAATCAGCTTTTGCATTAACCAATGTAGATGATAAAAATGGCAACTATATGTTGCAAAATACCAAAGCAAAAAAGCAAACTTACTCTTTGCAAACTTTGGCAGATTTCAAAACAAAAATTTTAGAAAAACAACTTTCAGGAACTTTAATTGCTTACCAATCTATTGAAGTTTGGACCAAATTGATTGGAGTTTTTAATATCTACAATTTAACGGCAATTATTGCAACAGCAGAACTATTAGGGTTAGAAAAACTAGAGATTCTAACAATTGTAAGTCAGTTAGATAGTGTAAGCGGTCGTTTTGAATATACAGTTTCTAACGACAATGTTACTGCAATTATAGATTATGCACATACGCCAGATGCGCTAAAAAATGTGTTAGAAACTATAAATGATGTTAGAACTGGTAATGAAAATGTAATTACGGTTGTTGGCTGTGGAGGAAATAGAGATGCAGGTAAAAGACCAAAAATGGCGCACATTGCCTCGCAATTGAGTAATCAAGCCATTTTTACATCAGATAATCCTAGAAACGAAAATCCACAAACCATTTTAGATGAAATGGAAATGGGAGTTTCTCCTGAAAATTTTAAAAAGACACTAACTGTTTTAGATAGAAAACAGGCAATAAAAACAGCCTGTAAATTTTCAAAATCAGGAGATATCATTTTAATCGCAGGAAAAGGACATGAGGCCTACCAAGAAATTAATGGAGAACGCACCCATTTTTCGGATATGGAAGAAGTAAATAAGTGTTTCAATCAATTAAAAAATAATTAGATGCTGTATTATTTGTTTGAATATTTAGAAAGTCATTTCAATTTAACTGGCGCAAGTGTGTTTCAGTTTATTACATTTCGTGCGGCAGCGGCATTTATTTTATCGTTACTCATTTCTTCAGTCTACGGAAAAAGAATCATTAACTTTTTAAGAAGACAACAAGTTGGTGAAACAGTTAGAGATTTAGGTTTAGAAGGGCAAAAACAAAAATCGGGTACTCCAACTATGGGTGGTGTTATTATCATTTTAGCCACTTTAATTCCTGCTGTTTTATTTGCAAAACTAGACAATATCTATATTATTATCTTAATTATTACCACGGTTTGGATGGGGTTAATTGGTTTTTTAGATGACTATATTAAAGTATTTAAAAAAGACAAAGAAGGCTTAAAAGGAAAGTTTAAAGTTTTAGGTCAAGTTGGGTTAGGAATTATTGTAGGTTCAATGTTGTACTTCCATCCAGACGTAACAATTAAAGAGCAGCTACCTGCTAAAGAACAAACTGTTTTAGAAAGTGGAAGAAAACAAGTTTTTGGAGAGGCGCATAAATCTACCAAAACCACCATTCCTTTTGTTAAACATAATGAATTCGATTATGCAAAAGCATTATCATTTTTAGGAGAAGACTACCAAAAATACGGTTGGATTATTTTTATAGGAATTGTAGTTTTTATAGTAACAGGAATCTCAAACGGAGCCAACCTAACTGATGGTATAGATGGTTTGGCAGCAGGATCATCTGCAATAATGGTTGTAACACTTGGGGTGTTTGCTTGGGTTTCTGGGAATATCATTTTTGCAGATTATTTAGATGTAATGTACATCCCCAATTCTGGGGAAATGACTGTTTTTATTCTTGCGTTTGCAGGAGCTTTAATTGGTTTTTTATGGTACAATACTTTTCCTGCTCAAGTTTTTATGGGAGATACAGGGAGTTTAACTATTGGAGGAATTATAGCGGTTATTGCTATTGCAATTAGAAAAGAATTGTTATTGCCCATTTTAGCAGGAATCTTTGTGGTCGAAAATTTATCAGTAATCCTTCAAGTTTCATGGTTTAAATACACCAAAAAGAAGTTTGGTGAAGGGAGACGCATTTTTAAAATGTCGCCATTACATCACCATTATCAAAAATTAAATTATCACGAAAGTAAAATAGTAGTGCGTTTTTGGGTAGTGGGAATTTTATTGGCAGTATTAACCATTGTAACCTTAAAATTAAGATAGAGAGCCCATCCCAACCTTCCCGAAGGGAAGGAGTTAGCAGGTTTGTGAAAATAGAAATAAAAATAAAAAAGAGTGAAAAACCAAGATAAACATATGAGTGAGAAAAATTCCTCCTTTGGAGGATTTAGGAGGCTTGTAGTTCTTGGTGGAGGAGAAAGTGGCGTAGGAGCCGCAGTTCTTGGAAAACAGAAAGGATACCGCATTTTTGTTTCTGATAAAGGAGCAATTGCAAAAAATTACAAAGAAGTTCTTTTACATCATAAAATAGATTTTGAAGAGAATCAACATACCGAAAGCAAAATCTTAAATGCTAATGTGGTGGTTAAAAGTCCTGGAATACCAGATACAGTTCCTTTAATTATAAAAATTAAAGAGAAACAAATTCCTGTGATTTCAGAAATTGAGTTTGCTAGTCAATTTAATCAGGCAACTATTGTTGGAATTACTGGTTCAAATGGAAAGACCACAACAACTTTACTAACGCATCATATTTTAAAACAAGCAGAATTAGATGCAGGTATTGCAGGAAATATTGGAGATAGTTTCGCACAACAGGTTGCAGAAAAATCGCATAAAAATTATGTGTTAGAGCTAAGTAGTTTTCAGTTGGATGGGATTGAGAAATTCCGACCTCATATTGCCATGATTACCAACATAACACCAGATCATTTAGATAGATATAATTATGATTTTAGCAAGTATGTTGCTTCAAAATTTAGAATTACAAAAAACCAAGAAGCAACAGATTTTTTAATCTACGATGCAGATGATAAAGCTATTGCAGAAGGCTTAGAAATACATAAAACAAAAGCAAAATTGGTTCCTTTTTCTCTAGAAAAAGAATTGCCTTATGGAGCTTTTGTAAAAGACGATATAATTACAATTAAAACCACTAAACAAGATATAAAGATGCCATTAACAGGACTATCAATTAAAGGAAAACACAATACTAAAAATGCCATGGCAGCTTCTCTTGCTGCGCAATTACTAAAAGTAAGAAAAGATACAATTAAAGAAAGTCTATCGAATTTTGAAGGAGCAGAGCATCGTTTAGAAAACGTAGCAAAAATAAAAGGAGTAGAATACATAAACGATTCTAAAGCAACCAATGTTAATGCAACATTTTATGCTTTAGAGTGTATGGATAAACAAACAATTTGGATTGTTGGAGGGGTAGATAAAGGAAACGATTATGAAGATTTAATGCCTTTGGTTAGAGAAAAAGTAAAGGCTATAGTTTGTTTAGGGTTAGACAACGAAAAGATTAAAAATACATTTAGTAATGTGGTAGATTTTTGCGTTGAAACAGCAGGAGCTGAAGAAGCTGTAAAAGTAGCATACAAATTAGCAGAAAAAGGAGATGCTGTATTATTATCTCCAGCATGTGCTAGTTTCGATTTGTTTGAAAATTACGAAGATAGAGGGCGCCAATTTAAAAAAGCGGTTAGAAGCTTGTAGAAAACCCATCCCAACCTTCCCAAAGGGAAGAGCTAGAAAGTTTGTGAAAAGAAAATAATAAGGTTATAGTTATAATGAGTAATAAGAAAACACAAGAAACTAAAGTTTTTCCCCCTATGGGGGAAAGGGGGCTTTCTTTGCTCAAACATATAAAAGGAGATAAATCCATTTGGGCAATTGTTGCAATTTTAGCAATCGTTTCCTTTATGCCTGTTTATAGTGCAAGTACAAATTTGGTATATGTAGTTGGTAATGGCTCTACATTTGGTCATTTAATAAAACACATGATGCTGTTACTTGTTGGTTTCGGTATTATCTATTTGGTTCATAAAATTCCTTATAGATATTTTTCTGGAGGCTCGGTAATTATGTTGCCTGTTGTAATTATTTTACTTGTTTTTACGCTAATGCAGGGCACTACTATAGATGGAGCCAATGCAAGTAGATGGATTCGAATTGGAGGAATTGGTTTTCAAACATCAACATTGGCAAGTTTGGTGTTAATGATTTACGTTGCTCGATATTTTGCAAAACACAAAGAGTTAAAAATTAACTTTAAAGAAAGTTTAATTCAGCTTTGGTTACCCGTAGCCTCAATTTTATTACTGATTTTACCTGCCAATTTTTCCACTACTGCAATAGTATTTGTTATGGTTTTATTGTTGGCTTTTGTTGGTGGTTATCCATTAAAATATATTGCGCTTATTGTAGGCTCGGCAGTTGTAGTTTTTACTTTTTTTATATTAATGGCAATGAGTTTTCCCAAATTAATGCCAAACAGGGTGCAAACTTGGGAAAGTAGAATTTCTAGTTATTTTGAAAATGACAAAGAAAAAACTATCGAAGAAGAAGATTATCAAGTGCAAAAGGCAAAAATTGCCATAGCAACAGGAGGAGCATTAGGTTTAGGTCCAGGAAAAAGTGTGCAAAAAAACTTTTTACCGCAATCTTCATCAGATTTTATTTATGCAATTATTATTGAAGAATATGGACTTGTAGGTGGCTTTTTTGTAGTGTTTTTCTACTTTTTATTGTTTTTTAGAATACTAATTGTAGTTAAAAAAACAACTACAATTTTTAGTGCTTTATTGGTAATTGGAGTTGGTTTTCCAATCATTTTTCAAGCAGGAACAAATATGGCGGTAGCTACAAATTTATTTCCAGTTACAGGGCAAACGCTACCTTTAATTAGTAGTGGTGGAACTTCTATTTGGATGACTTGTATTGCCATTGGAATTATATTAAGCGTTAGTGCATCAAAAGAAGAAACAGAAGAAGATATTTTAGACGATAACCCTTTAGATATTTTGCATGAAACAATTGAATAACATACTAATTTCTGGTGGAGGAACAGGAGGGCATATTTACCCTGCAATAGCCATTGCTAACGAAATAAAGTTGCGTTATCCAGATGCAAATATTTTGTTTGTTGGGGCAAAAGATAAAATGGAAATGCAAAAAGTTCCGCAAGCGGGATATAAAATAAAAGGGTTGTGGATTTCTGGAATACAAAGAAACTTTACTTTAAGTAATTTGTCTTTTCCTTTTAAATTGATAAAAAGTCTGTGGAGTGCAAAAAAAATTATTAAAGAATTTAAACCAGATGTAGCAATTGGAACAGGAGGATTTGCAAGTGGTCCAACTTTAATAATGGCAAACAGAAAAGGGATTCCGACATTGGTGCAAGAACAGAATTCGTACCCAGGAATTACCAACAAATTACTTAGTAAAAAAGCGGATAAAATTTGTGTGGCTTTTGATAATTTAGAACGATTTTTTCCAGTTTCAAAAACCATTAAAACGGGTAATCCTGTTCGACAAGATTTGTTGTCAATTCATGCTAAAACAGACGAAGCAAAACTGTTTTTTAAGTTAGGTAGAAATAAAAAAACAATTTTAGTTCTAGGAGGTAGTTTAGGAGCAAGAAAAGTCAATCAATTAATTGAAAGTCAATTAGAACTGTTTGAAAAATTAGAAGTTCAGTTGATTTGGCAATGTGGGAAACTCTATTTTGACGAATATAAAAAATACAACGAATTAGCTCACGTGCAAGTGCATGAATTTATTCAAAGAATGGATTTTGCGTACGCAGCATCGGATATTATTATTTCTAGAGCAGGAGCAAGTTCAGTATCTGAATTGTGTATTGTAGGAAAGCCAGTAATTTTTATTCCTTCTCCTAATGTAGCAGAAGATCATCAAACCAAAAATGCAAAGTCTATAGAAGAAAAACATGGAGCTATTGTGCTTAAAGAAAGTGAAATAGAAATGTTTCCTATTGTTTTTGAAGGCTTGCTAAAAGACGAAGGCAGGCAACAGAATCTGTCTGAAAATATTAAAGAAATGGCGTTGCCTAGTGCAACACATGATATTGTAAATGAAATTGAAAAGCTAATAAATTAAACCTAAAGCCCATCCCAACTTTCCCAAAGGGAAGGAGCTAGCAGGTTTACGGATAGAAAGAGTTAAAATAAAAGTAAAGTGAAGAAAAATAACGACATACAACTGGCATCCAACTCATCACGTATTTCCCCTCTTGGGGGAAAGGGAGCTTTGGCTTTCTACTTTATCGGAATTGGAGGAATAGGTATGAGTGCAATAGCTCGTTATTTTTTAGCTAATGGAAAACAAGTTGCTGGTTATGATAAAACATCTTCAGATATTACCAAAGCCTTACAGGAAAACGGTGCTGAAATTACTTTTGATGATTGTTTAGATTCAGTTCCTAAATCTTTCTTGGATAAAGAAAATACGGTGATTGTCTACACGCCAGCTATTCCTAAAGATCATGAACAATTTAACTATTTTAAAGAAAATAACTTTACTATTTTAAAAAGAGCAGCATTACTGGGTAAAATAACAGAAAGTACTTTTTGTCTAGCAGTTGCAGGAACTCATGGTAAAACCACAACCTCCTCTATTTTAGGGCATATTTTAAGCGATATAAAAGCAACTTCTTTTTTAGGTGGAATAGCAGAAAATTATAACTCGAATTTAATTTTAGGAGAAGATAAAGTTAGTGTGGTAGAAGCAGATGAGTTCGACCGTTCTTTTTTGCAATTGAGTCCAAATATTGCTTGCATTACTTCTATGGATGCAGATCATTTAGATATTTATGGAGAAGCTACATCGCTGGAAAAATCGTTTGTAGATTTTTCTGAAAAAGTTACCGATACATTAATTGTGGCGAAAGGATTACCAGTTAAAGGGTTGACTTATGCGGTTGATGAAGAGGCAGATTATAAGGCATTTCATATTAAAATAGCAGAAGGTAAATATATTTTTGATGTACAAACCTCTAAAGAAATTATTGAAAATATAGAATTTCATTTACCAGGAAAACATAATGTAATGAACGCCTTAGCAGCAACTGCAATGGCATTGAATTACGGGGTTTCATCAGCAGTAATAAAAGAAAAACTAGCAACTTTTAAAGGTGTGCAACGTCGTTTTTCATATAAAATAAAGTCACCAGATTTTGTGTTGATTGATGATTATGCGCATCATCCAACAGAAATAAATGCAGTGTATCATTCTGCTAAAGAAATGTATTCTAATGAAGAGCTATTGGTTGTTTTTCAGCCACATTTATTTTCTAGAACTCAAGATTTTGCAGAAGATTTTGCAGCTGCGTTGTCTCAATTTAATCAAATTGTGTTGTTAGATATTTATCCTGCAAGAGAATTGCCTATTAAAGGGGTAACGTCAGAATGGTTGCTCCATAAAATTGAAAATAAAAACAAACAAATCGTAGCAAAAGAAAATGTTATTGATGTAATAGAAAAATCTAATGCAAAAATAGTCTTAATGTTAGGGGCTGGAGATATTGGTGTTTTGATACAAGAAGTAACTGAAAAACTAAAAGATAAGTATTTAAATGAAGTTTAAACGTGTATTAAAATACCTGTTTTTTATTGGCTTTATAATAAGCCTCGGCTTGTTGTATAGTTTTTCTTCTCTAAGAAATACAACTAAAAAAGTTAAAGCTATTGATGTTGAATTTTTAGATAATGAGCACTTTTTTTTAACAGAAGAAATGGTTGATAAATTGTTAATACAAAATGATTCGTCGTTGATAAACCAAACAAAATCTATAGTAGATTTATTCAAATTAGAGCAACAGGTATTAGAAAATCCATATGTTGAAAAAGCAGACGTTTTTTTAACACTTTCTGGTACGCTAAAATCTGTGATAAAACAGCGAAAACCAGTGGCTAGAGTTTTATCTGAAAAAGGCTCTTATTATATTGATAAACAAGGAGTAAAAGTTCCTTTGTCTGAATTGTATTCGGCTAGAGTTTTATTAGCAACAGGTATTAATAATGAAGAAGATATTGCCGAGTTAAGACAACTTTTAGATTGTATTTTAAAAGACGAATTTTTAAAAAAAGAAGTTACTGGTATAAAGAAAAAGCAGAATAATGAGTACCAATTTTCAGTAAGAAGTGGTTATTATAAAATTGAGTTTGGAAAAATTAAAGACAAACGCATAAAATTTGAAAAATTAAAAGCTTTTTACAGCAAGACATTTGCAGATAAAAGTATAGAAAAATATAAAACAATATCCTTGAAATATAGCAATCAAGTGGTGTGTACAAAATAGAAACTAAAAAATATGGAGAACAATAAAATAGCAGTTGGTTTAGATATTGGTACAACCAAAATTGTTGCCATGATTGGTCAAAAAAACGAATACGATAAAATTGAGGTTGTTGGTATTGGTAAAGCAAAAAGCTTAGGTGTAAAACGTGGTGTTGTAAGTAATATTACGCAAACTATTCAATCTATTCAACAAGCAGTTGAAGAAGCAGAAAGCGTTTCTGGTCTTAAAATAGAAGATGTTGTGGTTGGTATTGCAGGGCAACATATTAGAAGCTTACATCATAGCGATTATATTACAAGAGAAAATGCTGATGAGGTAATTGATGAGTCTGATATTGAAAACTTGGTAAATCAAGTGCATAAATTAGTAATGTTGCCAGGAGAAGAAATTATTCATGTATTGCCACAAGAATTTAAGGTAGATTCTCAAGCAGATATTAAAGAGCCTATAGGAATGTACGGTGGGCGTTTAGAAGCTAATTTTCATGTGGTAGTAGGTCAGGTTTCTTCAATTAGAAATATAGGGCGTTGTGTAAAAAGTGCTGGTTTGGGGTTAAATGAAATTACTTTAGAGCCTTTAGCATCTGCACAAGCTGTATTAAGTCAAGAAGAAAAAGAGGCAGGAGTTGCTTTAATTGATATAGGGGGTGGAACAACAGATTTGGCTATTTTTAAAGATGGAATTATCCGCCATACAGCAGTAATCCCTTTTGGAGGAAACGTAATTACAGAAGATATTAAAGAAGGTTGTTCTATTATAGAAAAGCAAGCGGAATTACTAAAAATAAAATTTGGTTCGGCTTGGCCAGGCGAAAATAAAGACACAGAAATTGTATCGATTCCTGGTTTACGAGGAAGAGAACCCAAAGAAATTACACTTAAGAATTTATCAAAAATCATTCATGCCCGAGTTCAAGAAATTATTGAACATGTGTTTTTAGAAATAAAGAACTATGGACATGAAACTGCAAAAGGGAAATTAATTGCAGGTATTGTACTAACAGGAGGAGGTTCTCAATTGAAACATTTACGTCAATTGGTAGAATATATTACAGGAATGGATGCCAGAATAGGTTTTCCTAATGAGCATTTGGCAGGTGATTCTGAAGAAGCATTATCTAGCCCATCTTATGCAACTGCAGTTGGGTTGCTAATGGAAGGTTTAGATAGAGATAACAAAGAGGAAGAAGTAGAAGAAGAAACTATAGAAGAAACAATTGAATCAACAGAAATAAATAATGAAGAAGAAGAAAGTATAGAAGAAGAAGTTGTAGAAAAAAAGCCAGTAAAAAAGAAGAAGACATTCTTTGAAAAATTTACACAGGGTTTAAAAGATTTTTTAGATAACGCAGAATAAGTTTAGAGTTGGAAAGTTTCAAAGTTTAAAGTTGAAAATTTCTAAAATTAAAATAAGGTAAAAGAAATATATTGCTTTCAGTATAAAACCTAAAGCTAATAAAATTTTAAAATAAAAAGCTAAAGGCCAAAAGCTAATAGCTAATAAAAAGAAAAACAACAAGCCAAAAACAACAGTTATTATGAGCGCAGAATTTGATAACATTGTATTTAACATGCCAAAAACACAATCTAACACCATAAAAGTAATTGGTGTTGGAGGAGGAGGTAGCAACGCAGTAAACCACATGTTTACGCAACACATTAAAGGAGTAGATTTTGTAATCTGTAATACAGATGCACAAGCATTAGAAAACAGTCCAATACCTAATAAAATTCAATTAGGAGTTAGTTTAACTTCTGGATTGGGTGCAGGTGCTAATCCAGAAATTGGAGCGCAAGCTGCTAAAGAAAGTATGCAAGAAATTCAGCAAATGCTAAATACCCAAACAAAAATGGTATTTATTACTGCTGGTATGGGTGGAGGAACCGGAACTGGAGCTGCACCAATTATTGCAAAAATTGCAAAAGATATGGACATTCTAACTGTAGGAATTGTTACCATGCCTTTTGCTTTTGAAGGAAAAAGAAGAACCAAACAAGCTCAATTAGGAATTGATCAACTGCGCGAAAATGTAGATTCTTTAATTGTTATCAATAATAATAAATTGAGGGAGGTTTATGGTAATCTTGGTTTTAAAGCTGGTTTTTCTAAAGCAGATGAAGTATTGTCTACAGCTTCTAGAGGAATTGCAGAAGTAATTACACATCACTACAAGCAAAATATAGATTTACATGATGCAAAAACAGTACTTTCTAATAGTGGAACAGCTATTATGGGTTCTGCAAAAGAAGAAGGAACTGAAAGAGCAAAAACGGCTATTGTAAAAGCATTAGATTCTCCATTATTAAACGATAATAAAATTACGGGAGCTAAAAATGTATTGTTGCTAATTGTTTCTGGAACCAACGAAGTTACGTTAGATGAAATTGGAGAAATTAATGATTACATTCAAGACGAAGCGGGTTACGATGCTAATATTATAATGGGAATTGGAGAAGATGAATCTTTAGGAGAAGCAATTTCATTAACAGTTGTGGCTACTGGATTTGCTCTAGATCAGCAAAGTAACATCACCAATACAGAAGCTAAAAAAATTGTTCATACTTTAGAAGATGAGCAAAAAGCTACTTATAATTTTTCTGAGCAAACTATAACCAAAACACCTACAATAGACGAGCCTTTAAAAGAACCAAAACCAGAGAAGATTGTTCATATTTTAGAAGAAGAAGTTGAAGAACCAACACCTGTGTTAGGTTTGGTAAAAACTACTGATAAAATAGCAAACATAGATGTTGTTTTTGAAGAAGTTAATCCTGTTGTGGCAGAAGAAATTCCTGTTGAAGAGTTTGTAATTAATGATATTACTCCAAAAATAGAAGAACCTGTTGTAGAAGAAGAAGTACAGCAAGATTTATTATTTGATTTGCCTTTAAACAATGCTGTTGAAGAAAATATAGAGGAAGAAACTATTCAACATTCTTTACATGATGATTTTGGAATTGTAGATAAGATTGAAGTTGTTGCAGAAGAAATTATTACTGAAAAAAATGAGCCGAGTATAGAAAAAAGATACACATTATCAGATTTTGATATTCAACCAACTATAGGAAAGAGTTCTACGATAATTAATGAAAAAGAAGTTGAAGAAGAAGAAATTCAATTTACTATTAAAAAAACAGCACCAAAAGAAGATATTAATGATATAAATATTATAAGTGAAGAAATATCTCCTTTGGATTTAACTTTGGCTCAGGTTCAGGAAAGAGCAGCGCATAGGCGTTCTAAATTTATGAAAATGAACCATAAGTTTACAGATGCTATTAATAAAAATATAGATGAAATTGAAAAACAACCAGCCTATAAAAGGCAAGGGTTAGATTTAGGAACAAATACATCTATTAGTAAAGCAAAAACAGCGTTAAAAAAAGATGGAGATGACTTAGGTTTAAGTGCTAACAATTCCTTTTTACATGATAATGTAGATTAAAGAAATTCTTAAGTAGAATAAGGAAGCCACATCAACATTGATGTGGTTTCTTGTTTAAAACAGTTTATCGAAACATACCTTCCATTTATCTATACTTCAGTTCTTTAAAACTAATTATATCAGAAATTAAACCGTTTCAAATCTATATTTGTGGAAAATACAAACGTTATGATTTTAAAGAATTTGAATAAAACAATACTACTAACCACTTCACTAATACTTTTAATCGGTTTTTTTGGATATTCACAAGAAGATAAATTCAATTCTAAGTTTAAAAAGGATTTCAAGCAATTAAAAACTAAAATTGAAAACCTAAATAATAAAAATGTAAAACAAAACATTTTTAAGGAAAATAGTCTACGTAAAGAAGTAGATGTAAGAAAAGGAGAGTTTGATGAAGTTGCAGTAAGATTTCAGGAAAGATGGTTAACAGTTACGCTTTTAGCTTAGTGTTATATCTCAATATATTTATAAGAATCACATCCTACAAGATGTGATTTTTTTCGTTTAAACAAATAGTCGATAGAAATACTACCGTTTAACGACACTTAAATGTCAGGAAACAAAATACAAGAAAATTAGCTTTTTTTGAATTTACTTTTGTCTAAAATCTTAAAGAAATGAAACGCAAATTACAAGACAAGAGAAGTATTTTATTACCAGTTTTTATCATTCTAATTGGTTTATTTAATTATGCACAAGAAGATCCGTTTAACTGTGATTATAATGCGTATTTATTTCAATACAACGATATCTACGCATTAGACTTAGCGTCGGGTAATTCTTATTTAGTAAAAGAAAATATTACTCCAGGAAATGTAAATGCAGTTGGTTATAACCCGGCAGATGGTTATATCTGGGGTTCTTTATCAACACCGTCAAAATCTATTGTGCGAATTGGTAAAAATTTTAGTACAGAGGTGTTTTATATTCCAGAATTACCAACTAGTAACCGATATGTTGGAGATGTTAGAGAAGATGGGATTTACTATTTAAAACCAGGAGGTAGTGCTTATTATTTAGTTGATGTAAATCCAAACTCTTCTAATTATGGTAAATTTCAAGGTGCTAAAACATTATCACAAAACCTTAATATTCACGATTGGGCTTTTAATGCTGTAGATGGAATGTTGTATACGGTAGAAAAGAAAACAAATAACTTGTATAGAATAGATCCAGAGTCTGGTGACGTTTTAGATTTAGGAGTTGTACCTGTTTTAGAAGGCTTAAATTATACATTTGGAGCGGTATATTTTGATGTAGAAGGAAGATTTTATGTGTCTGCAAATCAAACAGGAACTGTTTACGTAATTAATGATGTTCAAAACTTAGAAAGTACTTCAGAAATAGTTTCTAATTTATTTGCGTTTGGTCCTTCAAGCAGTTTAAATGATGGGGCTAGGTGTCCAACAGCTCCTGTACCACAAGAAGATTGTATAAATGGAATAGATGATGATGGAGACGGATTAACAGACTGTGATGATCCTGCTTGTTCAGGTGTAGCAGAATGCCCAACCATAGAATTAGAGGTTTCTACTGGAAACAAAGGAGGTTTAGAAAGCAACGATAGATTATCAACATTAATTAATAAAAGAAATTATTTAAGAAGTAAAACCAACTATAGTTTTAATAAAAATCTTGCTAAAAAAGTTGTTAAAACAAAAAAGTATAAGAAAATAGCTGCTAAAACAGCGTCATTTACTCTAAAAGATTTAATTCCGTTAGATGTAATTCCAGAAGCTTTTGCGGTAGAATCTTCTCCAAAAGATTTAATAGCTATTACCAATGCCACAGAACTGTACTCTGTAGACTATATAAAAGGAGGGAAAACAGTTGCTGTTATTTTGGCAACCAAAACAGAAAATGGTGTTTATGAACATACCAAATACATTTGCGATAGGTTGCTAGGGGCAGAATTGCTATCGGTTTCTACTATAGAAATTAAAGGACAAACTTTTATAAAATCGATTATAAAAAATATAGATGGATCTAAAGAATTTGCATTGAGTTTTTCTGGAAGATTATCGAATAAAAACAATAATTTTTCAATTGAAAGCCACTGGAATATAGATAAGTATACTTCAAATGCAACATTTTATAATTTTCAGATTTGGACAAATAAAATAGACGATTTAATTACATTAGGAGAAGAAGCTTTAGAATTATTTGATACTAAAAGAGCTATTTTAGACTATAACAATTCTACACCTCCACCAGTTTTTGTAAAAAAAGGGAAATATGTAGACGGAGCTTTAGAGTTAGAAATTGTAAATACTAATAAAACTCAAAACATTGTTTTTGATGCAGGCTTTAAAAGAACGGAATCGTCTGTAACAGAATATGCAAATAAAAATATTTCTTTAGAAGGTAAATACATAACCACACTAAGAATTGATACGGGAAATATTTTTGATATTGGATTTAGATTAGAAAATGACAACAATCAAACTCCAGATGATTTATTTATGTCTGATGGACCATGGGGAGTAGACGATTCTTCTGAAGATACCAACGTAACTTCTTTTGAGATTTCTCAAAATAGAGTAAGTACAACCAATGGTTATAATGTAGAAAGAAATATAGCTTTAAAAGCCACTACAAAATCTTATGTGGCTGCTTACAGAGCGTTTACACCAAGATTTAAAGCGGTAGACTTATCTGATTATAGCTCTTTGGAATTTAATGCTCAAGGAACAGGAGACTTAGAAATAACAATTATAAAAGAAGGAATTGACAGTTGGAACAATCAATTTAAAACAATTATAAAACTAGATGAAGAAGAAAGTCATTATGCAATTCCGTTAAGCCATTTTGTTTCAAAAACAGAAAGTACTATAAATTTAAAAGATGCGGTTAGTATTGTGTTTACCATGTCTTCTAATGGTGTAGATGTTGTGGAAAAAGAATTGAAATTAAAAGATATTGTTTTTTCTCAAAAAGTACTAAATACAATTGATGATGTAATTGAAGAAAATCAAACAATAGTATATCCAAACCCTTTACATACTAATTCAGAACTTCGTTTTTATTCTGAAGTAGCTACAGCTTCTAAAATTAAAATTTATAATATTTCTGGAGCATTAATTAAAGAAATTGCTGTTGATGTAGTTATTGGAAATAATAAAATTACCATTCATAGAGAAGGATTAAAGCCTGGACTTTATTTATTAAAAGTATCGAATAAATTTAGAAGGTATATGGTTAAAAAATTAATTGTAAGGTAGTTTTTTTAAATAACTAACCTAAAAAATATAAGAGGCTGTCTAAAAAGTAACTCTAGTTGTCAAACTGAGCTTGTCGAAGTTTTTTTAACCTTTTGATTATCAATTATATTTCGACAAGCTCAATATGACTTACTGGATTGTTTTTAACTTTTCAGACAGCCTCTTTTGTATATATTCAAAGTAATTTTTTAATTAACTCAAGGCTGTAGCTATTCTTTTAATTGCTTCTCTAATTTGAGCTTCAGACGCTGCATAAGAAATACGAATACAATCAGGAGCTCCAAAAGCATCACCAGTAACTGTTGCTACATTTGCTTCTTCTAATAAATACATTGCAAAATCGCTAGCATTTTCAATCGTTTTTCCTTTTAAGGTTTTGCCAAAAAATGCAGAAACATCAGGAAAAACGTAGAAAGCACCTTCAGGAACGTTTACATTAAATCCTTCAATATCTCTTAATAATCCAATAATCATATCTCTACGAGTTTTAAACTCGTCAACCATATATTGAATTTTTTCAACTGGAGCCAAAACTGCAGTTATTGCAGCTCTTTGTGCAATACAATTTGTTCCAGAAGTAATTTGTCCTTGTAATTTAGTACATGCCTTTGCAATCCACTCAGGAGCACCAATATAACCAATTCTCCAACCCGTCATAGCAAATGCTTTTGCTAATCCGTTTACTGTAATTGTTCTGTCATATAAACTAGGAATAGCAGCAATACTAAATGGCTTTGCATCGTAGTTGATATGCTCGTAGATTTCATCACTCATAATAAAGATATTTGGATATTTATCCAACACTTTACCTAAAGCTTCATATTCTTCTTTACTATACATTACACCACTAGGGTTGTTAGGCGAGTTGAATAAAATCAACTTTGTTTTTGGTGTAATAGCCGCTTCTAATTGTTCTGGAGTAATCTTAAAATTATTTTCTATAGAAGAAGGAATTTCCACTGACTTTGCTTCACATAAAGTTGCAATAGCTGAGTAGCTTACCCAGTATGGACAAGGTAATAACACTTCATCACCAGGGTTTAACAATACTTGCATAATGTTAGCAATAGATTGTTTTGCACCTGTAGAAACCACTACTTGACTTGGTGAGTAAGTAATATCATTATCACGTTTAAATTTTGTACAAATCGCTTCTTTTAACTCTAAGTACCCATCAACAGGAGTGTAAGAGTTGTAATCTTGATTGATAGCTTCAACTGCAGCTTCTTTAATAAAATCTGGTGTGTTAAAGTCTGGTTCTCCTAAACTTAAACCAATAATGTCTTTACCTTCTGCTCTTAATTCTCTTGCTTTAGCAGCCATTGCTAACGTTGCAGACGCTGGTAAACTGTTAATTCTATCTGATAAT